>CAZKFN010000016.1:0-33852 GCA_964552035.1 uncultured Flavobacteriales bacterium | reverse complement strand
GTTTGGTTCTTTCAAATTTTTCCTTAGCCATAGTTTTGCTATTGTATTATTTTAATTTGTTTTCTCTTGCTAATCTTCGAGGAGATTAGAGCCGATGGCGGGATTTGAACCCGCGACCTCTTCCTTACCAAGGAAGTGCTCTACCCCTGAGCTACATTGGCATAAATAATGATAGAGCGGGAGACGAGGCTCGAACCCGCGACCCTCAGCTTGGAAGGCTGATGCTCTACCAACTGAGCTACTCCCGCTTATGATTTCTTTAAAATGAAAAGAGTGGGGAAAGCAGGATTCGAACCTACGAAGGCTTAGCCAACAGATTTACAGTCTGTCCTCGTTGACCGCTTGAGTATTTCCCCAACAGAATTTCACTTTTCCTTTACAAAGAACTAGAGCCGATGGAGGGATTCGAACCCCCGACCAGCTGATTACAAATCAGCTGCTCTGGCCAGCTGAGCTACATCGGCAAAATATAAAAAAATAACACACCTTTTCTATACAATATTGCAATTGCTTTTAAAAAGGTGTGCAAATTTATGAAAGTTTTAAACATCAAGGAAAATAATTTGAACTTTTTTTTACAATTATTTTCACTGTTCTATTATTGCATTGATTTTAAACGTGTTATCAAACTCTTTTTACTACTGCTTTTCGTTTTTTTGTCTGTCTTCTGAGTGCTTCTATAACTTCATCAGCTGCTGACTCAAACTTTTTACCATGTTTTTTGGCAAATAAATCTTTTCCAGGCAGATATAATCGAATTTCTACTGTCTTATTATCAATTTCCTGATTATTATTTAATTTCAAATAAACATCGGCCTCAATTATACGGTCAAAATACTGAGTTAATTTGTTTATTCTTCCCTGAATAAAGTCAACCAACTTCTGATCTACATCAAAATTAACTGATCTTAAATTTAACTTTACATCCATAATTTTTACTTTTTATGCCCTGGGATGGGCTTGTTTATAAATATTCTTTAACTTTTCTATACTGTTGTGAGTATATACTTCAGTGGCAGATAAATTAGCATGACCTAAAATTTCTTTTATAGTATTCAGATCAGCACCATTATTTAACATGTGCGTAGCAAATGTATGACGCAATACGTGTGGACTTATATGGGTTGATGATGTCACCTTACTAAGGTAGTAATTAACTTTTCTATACACAAACTTTGGGTATAGTTTTTGTCCTTTATCTGTTAGAATTAAATAAGGATTTAAAAATAACCCTCTCTTCAACAATAGATAATTCTCTATTTTATTACTCATAGTTTTAACCAAAGGAATAATACGTTCTTTATTCCCTTTCCCCAGAACTTTTAAAGTATTTTGATAAGAACTAAAGTCAGAATCTTTTAATCCTATCAACTCACTTAATCGCATTCCCGTTGAATACAATACTTCCATAATAATCATATCCCTCTGTCCAGAATAGTCCCTCTCAAACTCAAACTCGTCAAGAAGTTCAGCCATTTCTTTCTGGCTAATAAATTTTGGTAGAGATTTACTTTGTTTTGGTCGAATTATTTTAGCGGTTGGAACAGCTTTAATTTTTTGCTTCTTTAAAAGGAACTCATAGAAAGAATTTATACTGGATATTTTTCGGTTAATACTTCTTGTATTCAAACCCTGCTCCATTAACTCAACCACCCATGAACGCAGCATTTGAGATTCTACCTTTTCTAGATCTGGCAAATCAAAATGAGATAACAAGTAGGAAGACAGTTGCCCTAGATTGTTTTGATACGCTTTAATCGTATTGAAAGAATAACGATGTTCTTTTTGTAAATATGTCAAGAAGTCGTCTATTAGCATATCCCTCATTTAATTCTAGGGAAAGTTAAGCATAGTGCAACATAAATAAAAGAAGTTTAAGATTAAAAAAACAAAATATTTAGCTTTTGAGATCGAGTAAGCTATTGCATTATAAGAAGCCCTTTTTCTTTTAGCTAGAACACAAAAAGCCATCCCAATATTTGGAATGGCTTGTTTTCGTAACTCCCTTGATGAATTAAATCTTAAGCGTTGGCTTCTCTTTGCATCTTTTCTCTATAGATCGCTCTTTTAAGTTGCTCTCTATTAGAAACGGAAGGCTTGGTAAAATGCTGTCTTTCACGCAATTCTCTAATTACTCCTGTACGCTCGAATTTCTTTTTAAATCTTTTAAGCGCCCTTTCAATATTTTCACCTTCTTTTACTGGTACAATTAACATATACTTTCTTTTTTATTTGGGGTGCAAAAATACAAATATTTGTTTAATCCCCCAAAATATTATTTAATAATTTCTCTTGAGATGACTAATCGCTGAATTTCAGAGGTTCCCTCTCCAATTGTACATAATTTTGCATCTCTATAATATTTTTCTACAGGGAACTCTTTGGTATAACCATAACCTCCAAAAATTTGTACAGCTTCGTTGGCTACTTTCACACTTACTTCAGAGGCATAAAGTTTAGCAAATGCAGATTCTTTGGTCATTTTTCTACCTTTATTTTTCATATCTGCTGCTTGATGAGTTAACAATTCAGCAGCTTCTATTTCTGTAGCCATATCTGCTAATTTAAAAGCAATCGCTTGAAAATTAGCAATAGGTTGTCCAAACTGTTCCCTTTCTTTGGCGTATTTTAAAGATGCTGCTAAAGCTCCTTTTGCTATTCCCAACGATAAAGCAGCAATAGATATTCTACCTCCATCTAACACCTTCATAGCTTGGACAAAACCTTCTCCAACTTTACCTAAAACATTTTCTTTTGGTATTCTACAGTCTTGGAAAACAAGTTCAGCTGTTTCAGAAGCTCTCATTCCTAATTTATCTTCTTTCTTGCCCGAGCTAAAGCCGGGGGTGCCTTTCTCAACAATAAAAGCAGTCATTCCTCTTGAATCGCCCTTTTCGCCTGTGCGCACAATTACAACAGCTACATCTCCAGAAATAGCATGGGTAATAAAATTTTTCGCTCCATTCAGCACATAGTAATCTCCGTCTTTTACAGCAGTAGTGCTCATACCACCAGCATCAGAACCGGTATTATGCTCGGTTAACCCCCAGGCTCCAATATATTCTCCCGTTGCTAATTTGGGTAAATACTTCATTTTTTGAGCTTCATTACCAAACTGCAAAATATGTCCAGTACATAATGAATTATGAGCCGCTACAGATAATCCAATAGAACCACAAACTTCAGCAATCCCAGATACTACTGTAATGTATTCATGATATCCAAAACCTGAGCCTTTATATTTTTCTGGAACCAAAACACCCATTAAGCCCAACTCTCCTAATTCTTTAAACAATGCAACAGGGAACTCTTGGGATTCGTCCCACTTCATCATATTGGGACGAATTTTCTTTTCAGCAAAGTCTTTAACCATACCTGCAATCATCTGCTGGTTTTCTGTATAATTAAAATCCATATTTAATTTTTTAAAGCTTATTTAAAATATAACTTTAGGAGTAGATATTAATACAATTATTATTCAAAAAGGTTTATAAAAAACCCATCTATTTATTTCTGCAATATTAATACTTAATTATCTCAAAAATATTATCGGAGTATTGATTTAACTTTTCTTTCCCTTTTAAAAACTCCAATGTTACTAAAAAAGAAAAGCCTATTATTTCTACATCTTTCTTTTGTGCAATTTGTGCAGCAGCTGATGCGGTTCCTCCTGTAGCAAGTAAATCATCATGAATCAGGACTTTGCTTCCAGATTTCAACATATCATCGTGAACTTCAATTTCAGCTATACCATATTCTAGCTCATATTGGTGTGATAGGGTTTTATAGGGTAGCTTGCCTTTTTTTCTAACTGGAATAAAAGGAACTTGGAGTTTTTGCGCCAACAATATTCCCCAAAAGAAGCCTCTACTTTCTATTCCCATTACTGCATCAATTTCCAATGATCTTACAGACTCATATAAAGCTGTTGTAATTTCATCGGTTAAAACAGGGTCTCCTAGCAAAGGCATAATATCTCTAAAAATAATTCCTTCTTTAGGAAAGTCATAAATGGTTCTTATTGTTTTTTTTACTTTAGATTTAATTCCCAACTTTTATTTTATTAAATTTTCAAAATCATGACAAAAGTAAGGTTACTTTCTATTAAATATACGGAACTTTATCCCCGTAGATTTATTAACTTTATCATTATGAAGCAATAAAATATATAAGGAAATGATTTAAACCTGTCATTTTACTTTGTCAATTAACTTTAATAATTTCATCTAAAATTAATCCATTATGAAAAAAGATTTTGAAGTAAATAAAATTGTAATTCCAATTGACTTTTCTGAAACTTCAAGGGTAGCATTAAGTCATGCAGCTAACTTAAGTGAGAAGTTCAATTCCAAAATGTTTCTTATGCACGCAGTTACTACCTCTAACTTTGAAGTGTTCCCCAATTTAAATATGAAAAGTAAATATGATGAAATTAGAGCGGTAGCCATAGAAGAGTTAAACAATATCGGCGAAGAGTTCAGGAGCAGGTTTAATGTAGAGGTTGATGTTATTATAAAGGATGGTCGTCCTTCAAATGCAATAGTTAACACTGCAAAAGAAGTAGAAGCGGATATGATTGTTATGGGTACTCATGGGGTTAGTGGTTTTGAAGAATTCTTTATGGGTAGTAATGCATACAGAGTTGTAACTGCATCAAGTATTCCAACGTTGACTATACAGCAAACTGCAAAAAAGACAGCTTATGAGCATATTTTCCTTCCTTTAGATCACTCAGTACATTCTATTGGCAAAATCGCTCATGCTGCCTATTTTGCTGAGGCCTTTGGAGCCACAATTCATCTTACTGCTCTAGTAAGTGATGAGGGGAAAGATTATACTCCTCAAATTAACATTAAATTAAAGCAAGCAGAAGAATATTTTAAAAATAGAGGGATTAAATTCATAACTGAAATAATTGCTGGAGATGATGTGGCATCTATGACAATTAAGCAATCTCAGAAGATAAATGCAGATCTCATATTTATAATGAGCGGCCAACAAGTTTCTACAGGCTTATTTATGGGACCCTATGCACAGCGATTGGTAAATCATTCCAAAATTCCTATTGTTAGTATTACGCCTAGAGAAATCATACCTTCTTTCACAAAAACTTATATGGGAGGGAACTACCGTTTTTAGTTACAAAATGGACGCTGAAATAATAACCATAGGAGATGAAATTTTAATTGGACAAACAATTGATACCAACTCCTCATGGTTAGCTCAAAAACTTGATGCTATAGGAATTAACATTAAGAAAATAATTTCAATAAAAGATAGCGAGAAGAATATTTTGCATCAATTAGCTGAATCTGAAAGCAGTGCCCAACTCATTATATTAACAGGTGGTTTAGGACCAACTGTTGATGACATCACAAAACAAAGCCTTTGCAAATATTTTAACACCCAATTGGTAAGAGATGAAAAAGTTCTTAAAAAAATTGAGCACTTTTTCATCTCTAATGGTAGAGAAGTTTTAGAAAGCAATAGAATACAAGCCGACTTACCGAAAGACTGTACCATTCTTAATAATGATGAAGGTACAGCAAGTGGTATGTGGTTTGAAAAAAATGATAAAGTTTTTATTTCCCTTCCTGGAGTCCCTTATGAAATGGTGCATATTGTTGAATCCGAAGTCATAGAGCGTTTATCAAAGCACTTCAATTTACCTGTCATTGTTCATAAAACGATAATGACAGAGGGAATTGGTGAATCATTTTTGGCAAAACGAATTGAGAAATGGGAAAAAAGTTTAAGTCAAGATAATATTCAAATTGCTTATTTACCTAAAATGGCAACCGTTAAGATTCATTTGTCTGCCAATGGTAGTATGAGTAACAAAAAGGAATTAGATAGAAAAATTCAAAGAAAAGTAAACGAACTTTATCAAATTATTCCTCATCATATCTTTGGAGAAGACAATATCAGCCCAGAAGAAAACATTGCCAACTTGCTAATTTACAAGAAACTAACTGTTGCTACAGCAGAAAGTTGTACTGCTGGTTATTTGGCACACCTTTTAACTTCTACACCTGGGAGTTCAACTTACTTTGTAGGTAGTATTATTGCCTATTCTAATGCTGTAAAAATCAAGCAGCTTGATGTTTCAGAAAGTGACATTAAAAAGTACGGAGCTGTAAGTAAAGTAGTTGTACAGCAAATGGCAAAAAATATTCGCGAAAAATTAAATACTGATTTTGGTATAGCTACTACTGGAATAGCAGGGCCTTTAGGTGGAAGTAGAAATAAACCTGTAGGTACTGTTTGGATTGCTTTAGCTAGCAAAGAGGGTGTATATTCTAAAAACTTCCAATTTGGAGAGAATCGTAAACGAAACATTAAACACTCTTCTTATGCCGCTATAAGTTTGCTAAGACAACATTTAAATGGTCAATTAAAAATTAGGCTTAAGTAAGTATTTCTTGTAAAAATCATCTATATAATCGACGGCCTCATCAATAGAGTCTGTTAGAAAGAAAAGATGTAAATCCTCTTTGCTAATGTTATGATTTAATTCTAAAAGCTGTTCTTTCATCCATTCAATTAAACCTGACCAAAAAGATTTTCCTACCAGAACAATAGGGAATTTTCCAATTTTATGGGTTTGAATTAAAGTTAAGGCTTCAAAAAGTTCATCTAAAGTTCCATAACCACCAGGTAAGACTACAAACCCCTGAGCATATTTCATAAACATTAGCTTCCTAACAAAAAAGTAATCAAATTGTAAGGATTTGTCTTTATCGATATATTTATTGTTATTTTGCTCGAAAGGTAGGGCAATATTTAGTCCCACTGAACTCCCAGCAGCTCGATGAGCTCCCTTATTACCAGCTTCCATAATTCCTAAACCTCCACCAGTTATAATCCCATAACCTCTAATGGCCAGTTTATATGCTATATTATTAGCTAATTGGTAATACTTATTGTTAGGCGATGTTCTAGCTGAACCAAAAATTGAGACACAAGGTCCTATTTTAGATAGTGTTTCAAAACCATGGACAAACTCAGACATAAATTTAAATACTGCCCAAGAATCATTACTCTTTATTTCGTTCCATTCTTTTTTTCTAAATCTTTTTTTTATTTTATCATCACTCATTTCTCTATCGCTTTAATTCATCTTTTAAGTACTTTGCAGTATAGCTTTCTTTAATTTTAACTATCTCCTCAGGTGTTCCATAAGCCACAACCTCGCCCCCACGTTCACCACCTTCAGGACCAATATCAATAATATAATCTGACACTTTAATAATATCTAAATTATGCTCAATAATTAAAACCGTATTTCCTAAATCTACTAATCTATTTAGAACTTTTAAAAGAATCCTTATATCCTCAAAGTGCAATCCTGTTGTGGGCTCATCCAAAATATATAGGGTATTTCCTGTGCTCCTTTTGGATAGTTCCGAAGAAAGTTTCACCCTTTGTGCTTCACCCCCAGATAAGGTTGTTGATGCCTGCCCTAATCGCACATATCCCATTCCTACTGCTTGTAAACTTTTTACTTTCCTCAATATTTTAGGCATATGCACAAAAAAGTCAACAGCCTGATTAACCGTCAAATTTAATACATCTGATATGGATTTACTTTTATATCGTATTTCTAAAGTTTCTCGATTATATCTTTTCCCATGACATTCTGGACATTCAACATAAACATCAGGAAGAAAATTCATTTCTATTGTCATCACGCCTGCTCCTTTACAATGCTCACATCTGCCTCCTTTTACATTAAAAGAAAATCGACCAATCTTATATCCCCTAATTTTTGCTTCAGGAAGCTGGCTATATAGCATTCTAATATCTGTAAATACGCCAGTATAAGTCGCAGGATTAGAACGTGGCGTCCTACCTATGGGAGATTGATTAATTTCAATCACCTTATCTATAGCTTCAATTCCCTGAATAGATTGATAAGGCATTGGGGCTTTAACACCTCTATATAACTCCTGATTTAGTATGGGATATAAAGTGTCTGCTATTAATGTTGATTTTCCACTACCCGAAACACCAGTAATACAAATCATTTTCCCTAATGGAAACTTCACATCTATATTCTTTAAGTTATTACCCTTAGCTCCCTTTAGTATAATTTCTTTCCCACTACCTTTTCTTCTCTTTTTAGGCACCTCTATTTTTAGGTTTCCATTAAGGTATTTAGCTGTTAAAGTATCACTTTTTAGTACTTCCGCAACGGTACCTTCTGCAACAACTTTTCCTCCTTGTAATCCTGCATTAGGTCCAATATCTATTAAATAGTCAGATGCGAGCATAATATCCTTGTCATGCTCCACAACTATAATAGAATTTCCTAGGTCTCTTAATTCTTTAAGGGCTTCTATTAGTCTATGGTTATCTCTTTGATGCAGCCCAATGCTAGGCTCATCTAAAATATATAAAACCCCTACTAATTGCGATCCTATTTGAGTGGCCAAACGAATTCTTTGTGCTTCACCGCCAGAAAGAGTTCCAGAACTTCGGTTTAAAGACAAATACGTTAATCCAACATCTAATAAAAAGTTAGTTCTATCTCTTATTTCTTTGATAATTTCAATCCCTAAACGCTTTTGTCTTGCATTAAGTAATTTTTCTACTTTATCAAACCATTTTGCAAAGTTTTGGATGTCCATTTCTGCTAAATCAGAAATATTTTTATCCCCTATTTTAAAATATCTAGACTCTTTTTTTATTCTACTCCCTTCGCAGACTTCGCAACTTACTTTATTCATAAAACTCGCGGCCCACCTGTTTATTTTCTTGGATTTACTTTCTTCATGTTGTCTACTGATAAAACTAGTAATACCTTCAAATTCGAAGGCATAACGACTAATAGATTTAGTTTGTTTTTCTTCTATATAAATAGGAGAAGATGTTCCATATAAGATTACACTTAAAACCTCCTCTTCTAATTCTTTTATAGGGGTTTTTAAATTATAGTTGAAATAACTTAAAATAATTTCCATTTGCTTGAAAATCCAATTCCTACTATATTTTCCTAAAGGCGCTATACCGCCCTGAGCAATAGACAAACTGTCATCGGGAATAATTTTTTTTCGACTAACTTTAGCTACTTCACCCAGCCCATTGCAATTTGGACAAGCTCCATAAGGCGAATTAAAAGAAAAGCTATTGGGCGATGGAGTATCGTACGAAATTCCTGAAGTAGGACACATTAAATTTCTGCTGAAGAATCGTGGTTTTTCCTTTTCTCCCTTTTCAAGAATCATAGTTACCCCTTTTCCATGTTTCATAGCTATTTCTAGGGCATCCAAAATTCTTTGCCTTTCATTTTTGTTCACCACCAATCGATCAATTACAATTTCTATATCATGAGTTTTATATCGATCTAATTGTAAGTTTGGAACGATATCCATTATTTCCCCATTTACTCTTACTTTTAAGAATCCTTTTTTAGCCGTATCTTTAAATAATTCTCTATAGTGACCTTTCCTGCCTCTTACAATAGGAGCTAGGATGTTTATTGCCTTTCCTTCATAGGATGAAATAATTAGGTTTAGAATTTCTTTATCAGAATACTTTATCATTTTTTCACCCGACACATAAGAGTATGCATCAGCTATCTTGGCATATAATAAACGTAGAAAGTCATATATTTCGGTTATGGTACCAACAGTTGATCTAGGGTTTTTACTTACGGTCTTTTGCTCAATGGCAATTACAGGACTTAATCCATTTATTTTATCTACATCTGGGCGTTCGATTACTCCTAAAAATTGCCTTGCATAAGCTGCAAAACTCTCAATATATCTTCTTTGGCCTTCTGCGTAGATGGTGTCAAAAGCTAAAGAAGATTTCCCACTACCACTCAGCCCAGTGATAACCACAAACTTATCTCTAGGAATATTAATTGATATATTTTTCAAATTATGAACCCTTGCTCCAATCACTTCGAGCGATTCATCCAAAATATTTTCAGACATGATGAACTCTATATTAATATAGAACAGCTAAACCCTAATTTTGTTAATTGAGGTAATAATTTTTATCCATAGGTAACCTTATTATATACTCTTTTGATTCAAGATTTTTTAAATAAGGCTTCCTTAACCAAGGGTTAAAGTATTTTAAAGTTTTATAACTGATATTATATGATTTTGCAAAGTCGACAAGGTCGGCAATTGAAGTATCTACTTTAACAATAGTATAGGGAATAGGAGAATATAAATCTTCTTCTTTTATCTTAAATCCATAAACTTCAGGATTATTAAGAAGCTCTTTAATGGCCAAGATTCTAAAAACATAACGTTTAGTTTCGTTATTTAATAAGAGTTGATAATAGCTGTCTACCTTTTGTTTTTCTAGCTCCGTACTAATTCTATTTTTGCCGGCATTGTATGAAGCTGCAGCTAAAGTCCAATTGCCGTATCTTTTGTAGGCATTAGTAAGATATTTACATGCTGCTTCAGTTGATTTTTCAAGGTGATATCGTTCATCTACCTCATCGTTTATTTCTAAATCAAACTTCTTTGCTGTTGCTTCCATAAACTGCCAAAACCCACTAGCTCCGGCAGGTGAGACAACATTTTCAAGGCCACTTTCTATTAATGCTAAATACTTGAAATCATCAGGTACATTATTCTTTTTAAGAATTGGCTCAATAATAGGGAACCATCGATTAGCTTTTTTAAAATACTGTATTGTATTAGAATGAAAAAAGGTATTGGATATAATTTCTCTATCAAATCTTTCATATACTTCTGGATTGTGAAGTGGGACAGTTTCACCAGAAAAAACCATATTTTTTGGAGCACTTATACTTGGGGTAGCATTATAAGCATCAAAGCCTAGGTGTGTATTTTGTTTATTATCATCGGCTTTCCACTGTTCCCCAATTGATGTTGACGATATAAATAATTGCACTAATCCATAAATAGCAAATAGAGTTATAATTGTTTTAATTCCCCTGAATAGCTTTATTTTCTTTTCGCTCATTTTGCTTATCTTTCTTTTTGTTGTATACAGTTATTAAAAATAATGACAGGAAAATTCCAATTATAAAAATTAAAAATAAAATGGTATAAAGATACTTCCAATTTTCTATATTAATGGCAATAACCGTAGCAATTACAGTGCTTACGCCCAGTCCTATAATTATTAAAATAACTGAAGCATCACTAAACCCAAGATAGGAAAGGTGGTGCGTAGTATGATCTCTCCCTCCTACAAATGGGGATTTACCTTCTCTTAAACGATTAATTACAACAGTTGTTGTATCACTCAAAGGAATAATAAAAGCTAAGGCAGGGAGGATTAACTGCAAAGCAATAGGGTTTGAATATTCAACCGACTTAAAGTTCCACAAAATTAGAATTGAAAACGTTGCCAAACTAATTCCAAGAAATTGGCTCCCGCTATCTCCCATATACATTTTGGAAGGATACCAATTGTAATATAGAAATCCGCACAATACAGCTATAATTCCAGTAATTAAAATAAAAATCATAGGTTCTGGATTATTCAAGTAGATTAAAACTACCAGCATATTTAGCAATGCAGCTAGAGAAGCTGAGGTACTAGCCCCGTCCATATTATCTAACATATTAATGGAATTCATAAGCCCAACAATCCACAAGAAGCTTAATGCATAATTCCAATAAATATTTGAGAAGGTCTCGATGTATGTCCCAGTAATAATTAATAGTAGCGCACAAAAGGCTTGAATAATAAACTTTAACGTTGGATTGGTATTATAAGCATCATCAGCCAAACCCATAAGAAAGGCAATGCTAATGGCTAAAACTATTCCTATTAATTGGATATCAAAGGTAAAATAAGGGTCTTCAAAAATCAGGACGTATTGAACTATTAATAACAAAAGAACGATAAAAAATGAAATCCCCCCAAATGCAGGTTTAGATGTTGTATTCCAACGAATTACTTGATCATCAATGTTTCTAATCCCCAAATTCTTAGAAAATCTTAAGAATAATCCATTAATTAAGAAGCTAAAGATAAGGCTACTTAAAAAAATCAAACAAGCTTTTATTATAAATATACTTTCCATTTTATTAATTAAAAAGGAGAAATAAAGTTATCAAAGGAGTTTTTAATTTGATCTTTATCAGATACTATGGGATTTTCAATTAACCAATCAATCCCAAGGGTTTTATCATTCCAATAAATAGAATCTTCCGACTCTTTATGATAATAATTAGTGCATTTATAGGCAAAGACAGTCTCATCTTTTAACGTTGCAAACCCATGAGCAAATCCTGCTGGAATATACAGTTGAGTTTTATTTTCTTCATTTAACTTAATGGTGAAATGTTGTCCATAAGTTAAAGATTCTCGCCTTAAATCTACAGCTACATCTAAAACCTCTCCTTTGAGAACCTGAACCAATTTCCCTTGCTCATAGGGTGGTTTTTGAAAGTGTAATCCTCGAAGTACTCCCTTTTGAGATTTAGAAATATTGTCTTGAACAAACCTCATAGGCAAGCCGTTCTTCTCATAATCTCTGTAATTATACGATTCGAAAAAATAGCCTCTATTGTCAGAAAAAAACCGAGGTTGAACAATTACTAAATCCTCTATAAATGTATTAATTACTTGCATATTATTTTCTTCTCAATCTATTCCAAAATGGTCTTTTATGACTTTCCTCATCATCGGTATAGTAGTCGCTATGGTAATAGTTAGTGTTATACCCATATCCATACCCATACCCATTGTAGCCACTGTATTTATAGCTTCTTTCTCTTTTACCCACGCTATTTAAGACTATAGAAAGTTTATTAATGTTACTATCATTTATAAGCGCATCCAAATTATTAATGAAATTCCTTCTACTATATTCAGCTCTAAAGATATAAATCGGATAATCCGCTTTTCTAATCATTTCTATACCGTCTGTAACTATTCCCACAGGAGGAGTATCTATAATAATCAAATCGTATTCTTTTTTTAATTCTTCAATAATTTGATCCATTTTTTCACTTAGGATTAACTCCGAAGGGTTTGGTGGAATAGGCCCCGCAGTAATAAAATCTAAATTTTCTTGTGAGCTATGATTGATGCATTCTTCTATTGTGTTTTTACCGATAAGAGCCGTACTTATTCCAATTCTATTTTGAGCGTCGAAACTCTTATGAATTTTAGGTCTTCTTAAGTCCAAGTCTACAATAATTACTTTTTTGCCACTGTGTGCTATTATACTTCCCAAATTAATAGCTATAAATGTCTTTCCTTCACCGGAAACAGTGGAGGTTACAACTAAGACCTTAGAACCTTTTTGTGATGATAAAAACTCGAGATTACTCCTAATGGCTCTAAACGATTCAGATATCATAGATTTTAGGTTTTTGTTAATAACTAACTGGTTACTTAACAAAGCAGTTGTATATTCAGGAACAACACCCAACACCTTGATATTGGATTGAGCAAATTTTCTAATTTCAGAGATTGTGGTTATTTTATTATGAAGTAAATACTTGATTATTAAGTAAGAAAAACTTATAAATATTCCGGCTAATAAGAAACCTACAAATACAATAGTTCGATTGGGAGATATAGGTGTATTGGCAATCTTAGGTGTTTTTAGGACATTTAAATCAGACACATAACCTTCTTGGGAGATAGAATACTCAGTCTTCTTCTGAACCAACATTGTATAAAATTTTTCGTTTATATCATATAGCCTCTTCAATCTTAAGAATTCAATTTCTGCTTCTGGTTGCCCTAAAAATTTCATTTGAACTTCCTCAAATCTTCCTTGTAATTCCTTGAGCTGAAATTCATACTTTCCTAAAAGGATACCGATACTTTCAAAAATAATTTTCTTTTGAATATCTATTTGATAATTAAATTCATCTATCGGTGAACTTGTCTCTTTCAACCCATAAAGTTTCTTTTGCCTATTTAATAATATTTCATTAAGGTTATCAACGACTTGTGCTAAACTTCTATCATAATCATTAACAATAAGTAGTGGAAGAAAGGCATACATATCAATTTCTCCCTCCTCATCGGCAATTCTATTTTTCATTTCCTTTAAGGCCGAAACTTTTAGCTCAAGCTCAGCTTGAGCTTCATCCATTCTATTTAGTCTTTCTGTGTATACAACTGCAAATTGTTCCACATCAGTAATGTCATTATCCCTCTTAAATTGCTGAATCTCTAGCTCATTTTGTTTTTGTTTATTATAAACAATTTCAATCTGATCATCTAAAAAGTTAAGAATTTGTTTGGAGCTTCTTCTTTTCTTTTGTACGGTAAACAACCTAAACTCATGGATTAATTGCTCTAATATTTCATATGACTTTAACCGATTCCTATCTTTAAAACTAATCTGTAAAGTTTTAGCATTAACATTCAATATTAATATTTCAAGCTGCCCTAAAAACTCCCTAACTAAGCTTTGAGTATTATTGATAGCAAATAAGGTTTCTTTCCCCTTGATTGAATTATTTTCCTTTTCAATCTTATCGTAATCTTTTACTTTAATTATTAGTTTCGCAAAAGGAAGCTCAATTAATTCCCCAGTTTTAAAGCTCATTCGTTTCTCATCTTTGGAGTCCCAAATAAGTTCTCCGGAGTTCTCGGAAGTAAAATCTACTGTGATATACGTAGTTTCTATGGTGGAGTCTTTTTCGATTATTTTGACGGTATATGGAGCAGACTTATAAGTTTCCTCTTTAAGAAACTGTCCTTTTGCATAATAGCTCACTTCTAAAGGTAAATTATTAATCACAGCCTCCATGAGTACTGGGGATTTTAAGATCTCAATTTCTGAAGAGATATCATTCCCATCATAATAATCGCTAACTTCTAAAAGTTGATTGGCTTGGTTGTTTTTTTCAAATTGAACTTCAGTTGTAGTCTGAAAGATAGGTGCTGTATATCTTAAATATAAAACTCCTAACAAAAACAAAAAACCTATTAAAAGAAGAACCATTACAAAGTTCTTTCTTAGAATGTATAGAAATAACCCTAAATCAAAATCAGTATTTAAGGAGTTAAGCATTGCAGCCTGTTCTCTCCTTTCTACATCTTCATTATAATCTCTTTGATTTTTCAAAACTCTTAATTCTTATAAACGGTCAATAACAATATACAAGGTGATTAGACTTGTTATAAAACTTAAAACTGGCGAAACTTCAGATAATACCTGCCTTGTAGTTATTCCAATGGGCTCTACATAAATAACATCATTAGCTTGTAAAACAATGTTGGCTTGATTTAGGCCTTCTATCGTAGAGAGATCTATAAAATAAACTTCCGGATTGCTTAAATCTCCACGAATAAGCTTAATTCTATCTGCCCTTCCTCTTTCTCTTATTCCACCAGCTAAAGCTAGAGCTTCAAGCAAGGTAGTATTTTGGTTGCTTAAGGTTAATACCACCCCAGGGCCTCCTTCTCCCGGAAATATTGTTACCCTTTTATTGGCAATATCCAACATTACAAAAGGATCAACATATATGTCGTTAAATTTTTCTTCTAAAAGAAATTCAGCTTCTCTTAAAGTTAAACCTTCTAATTTAATCCTCCCTATAATTGGGAACTTAATATAACCATCATATTCAACTAAATAAATAATTCCATTCTCATAAAGCTGTTTTTTAGATGTAGCATTTACTGAAGGTTCATTAACAATGTCAATTAATTTAAAACCGTCATTTGAAAAAGCACGCACATTTAACTTGTCATTAGCCGCTATTCTATACTCAAGCACTTGCTCTTCTTTCTTATGTTCATCATACTCATAATCCTTAGGAGTTTTAAACATAATGCTAGGATTTAAGGGTTTGCACCCTACGAGAAAAGAGAATATCACAACAAGTCCTATAAGTCTTTTATTCATATGTTCATATTTCTATATGTTTTGCAAAGCTATAAAATAAATATATTTATTTGACTAATTCTAAAAGGATTATCTTCTACTATATGCTGAGAAGAAAAACAATAACGCTCAAGCAACTAATAACTTATATTTCATCATCTATACAAAGCATTCTCTATATTGATAATTCGGTTAGGACAAGACCGATTCGTATAAATTGTATATATCATTAACCAATCTTTCATAGTGAAATTTTTGAATTGCAAAATCTTTTGACCTTAAACTCAACTCCCTTCTTAATTTTTCATCTTCTATTAATCTAAGCATCTGTCTTGAAAACTCACCGGCATTTTTAGGTTTAGCTAATAGTGCTGTTTTATCTCGAATCACTATGTCAGCTACTCCTCCAACTTCAGTAGATACAATCGGTTTACTTGCTGCCTGTGCCTCTATTAAACTCACGGGTGTCCCTTCGTTATTTGAAGTCAAGGCGACTATGTCTACTCCTGCATAAGGGACATCCATATCTTTCACCCAAGATATAAAATGCACATCAACTTTATCAACTTGGGTATCTTCCATAAATGCAACTGTAGTATAGGTCAAACCCAGCTGCTTACAATAAGATATTAGTTTACTTTTATCTTCTCCATCTCCAATAATAAAGGCTCGAATTTTACGCTTAGATTTTCTTTTTGCAATCTGAAAAGTTTTTAAAAATAAATGATGATTTTTTATTTGCGTTAACCTTCCTACAATACCAATAGCAATCTCATCATCTGAAAGTTGGTATTTAGTTCTAAATACTTCTCTTTTTGAAGGAGTATCTGTGTAAAACCTCTCCAAATCAAAACCTAAAGGAATTACTTCAACCTTATCGGCAGAGCATATCTTAAATTGATTGACTAACTCCCGTTTCTGAATGTTGCTTATGGCAATTATCTTATCTGTTTTCCTAGCAAGCCCTCTTTCTATAGTTTTATAAAAATTCGTCTTAACCTTTCCAAAATAAGAATGGAATACATGACCATGGAAAGTGTGTATCATTTTAGCTTTCCTATAGTTTATACCTGCTGCTCGACCAATTGCGCCAGCTTTTGAAGCATGTGTATGAATAATGTCAGGTTTATATTCCTTAATTATTTTCCGAATATCGCGATAAGCTTGCCTATCATCAGTGAATTTAAATTCTCTTTTCATACTTGGAATAACCTCACCCTCAATCCCTAAGCTTTCTAAAATATAATTACTACTGCTCTCAGACTCTTGATGTGCTCCTCCAACAAGTCTGGTCTCATAACTACTGTTTAAATACTTTGTTAAAATTGCAGCATTATAGGTAGGACCTCCAATGTTAAACCTATTGATAATCCGTAAAATTCTAGGCATAAATTTATTGTAGTATTGATTTATTCAAATACGAAGTTAAAAAAAATATTTTTTGAGATATTTAAAAAACCCTAAAACATGTTAAACAGCCTACTTTATTAGTATATTCATAACTTAAATAATTCCTATGAATTTTTTTTGTCCAATAGGCAACTTCATATACGTTTGGTAAGCTTTCATTTTCCCCTTGAATGGTTTCAAATTTAGCTATCACACTTTGGTTTGGTTGCAAAATTAGGTTATTTAATCACTTCTCACAAGGCTATTATCTATTTTATCTTTTGAGACTCAAAGCTTTTAACAATATACCCACCCATGCTGAAATTAGCAACAATCCACCCAAGGGCGTAATGGGACCTAATACCTCCAATCCTTCCGCACCTATAGCAAATCTCAAACTGAGAAGGTAAATGGAAAAACTAAAAAATAATATACCTATCACTATGGTATAAAAAATAAATTTTGATTGAAGTTTTTCAAAATTAGATAATATTAATAAAAGTAAAGCATGATACATTTGGTATCGAACTCCTGTCTCAAAGCTGTTTAAAAGTTCTTCGCTTAATACCTCTTTTAAAGCATGTGCTCCGATTGCTCCAATCCCAACCGATAAGCCCCCAAAAATTGATGCTGCAATTAAAAAATTTCTTTTCATTCTTCTTTATTATTCGATAAGCTTTATAAACTTAAAATCTACTTAAAATAGTAGTTTTGTTGAATTGTTAAAACTACTCATTTGAACTACAAATAAGGTCTTTTATGAAAAGAATATTACTTATTGGAGCTGGTAGATCTACTACTGCACTTATAGATTATTTAATTAAAAACGCTGCTGAAAATCAATGGCTTATTATCATTGCTGATCAAAATATTGAACATATAAAAGCACTTGAAAAACATAGTTTTATAAAAACTATAGTTTTTGATGTGAACAATTCAGAGCAAAGGAGAAAATTAATTTCTGAAACCTCTATTGTCATTTCTATGCTTCCGGCAAGTATGCACTTCGAAGTAGCTAAAGATTGTGTTGCCTACAAAAAGCATATGGTTACCGCCTCCTATATCTCGGAGGAGATGAAAACACTAGATGATGAGTCGAAAAATGCCGGCATTATTTTAATGAACGAAATTGGTGTTGACCCCGGCATAGATCATCTTTCTGCGAATAAAGTTTTAGATGAAATTAGAGCTCAAGGGGCAATTATTGAAGGTTTTGAA
The DNA here is from genome assembly GCA_964552035.1 of uncultured Flavobacteriales bacterium. GTDB lineage: Bacteria > Bacteroidota > Bacteroidia > Flavobacteriales_E > Vicingaceae > CAZKFN01. The sequence continues at coordinate 15,446 of CAZKFN010000016.1, read as the reverse complement.
TCTTTTACCGGAGGGCTTGTTGCACCAGAATCGGATAATAATCCATGGGGGTACAAATTTACTTGGAATCCTAAAAATGTAGTGACGGCAGGGCAAGGTGGTGCTGTAAAGTTTATTCAAGAAGGTTCTTATAAATATATCCCTTATCATAAATTATTTCGTAGGACTGAAATAATAAATATAGAAGGGTATGGGAAATTTGAAGGAATTGCCAACAGAGATTCTTTAAAGTATCGCTCCATTTACAACTTAAATGAAGTAAACACAATGTATAGAGGAACACTTAGACGTCCAGGATTTGCTAGAGCTTGGGACTCTTTTGTTCAATTAGGAGCCACCGACGATAGCTACATTATTCCCAATTCAGAGGATATGACTTATAGGGAATTTATCAACCTCTTTCTACCCTATAATCCAACTGATTCGGTAGAGTTAAAATTGAAGTATTACCTCAACCTGGCGCAAGATGAGGATGAGTTATTCGAAAAATTGACTTGGTTAGATATTTTTAAGGACATAAAAGTAGGTATCAAAAATGCAACTCCTGCTCAAGTCTTACAAAAAATATTAGAACAAAAATGGACGCTTGACAAAACGGATAAGGATATGATTGTTATGTGGCATAAGTTTACTTATCACCTCAACGGAGAGTTAAAAGAAAAAAACTCTTCTATGGTCATTAAAGGTAAAGATAATCGGAAAACAGCCATGGCTATTACCGTAGGCTATCCTGTTGGAATTGCAACAAAAATGATTCTCAACGGAAGTATTGAAACTCCAGGCGTTCATATTCCCATAGAAAAAGAAATGTACGAACCCATTTTAAAAGAATTAGAGGAATATGGAGTAGTTTTCAAAGAAAAACAAATCCGTTAACCTATAGCTATTTTAAAAAACTTATCACCTTCAATAAAGCCTTCTAAAACATCTCCTGCTTTAACCGTGTTAACTCCCTTTGGTGTACCGGTATAAATTAAATCCCCAACTTTTAAGGTAAAGTATTTAGAGATATTAGAAATTAATTGATCTATGCTAAAAAGCATTTGAGAAGTATTCCCTTCTTGTACTAAAATATTGTTTTTTTTCAGAGAGAAATTTATATTTTGAACATCCTTAAAATGTTGTTTATCAATCAAACTACCTAGAACAGCTGAACCGTCAAATGCTTTTGACTTCTCCCAAGGCAATCCTTTTTCTTTTAGCTCTTGCTGAAGGTCTCTTGCTGTAAAATCTACACCTAACCCTATTTGAGAATAATATTTATGCGCAAATTTTGGAGCTATGTTTTTTCCCACCTTTTCAATTCTAACAACTAATTCAACTTCATGATGAATTTGAGTTGAAAAATCAGGTATATAAAAAATTTTATCTTTTTGAATAAGTGCAGTATCCGGTTTTAAAAACAAAACAGGCTCAAGGGGAACTTCATTGTTTAACTCCTTGGCATGTTCTACGTAATTTCTTCCTACGCAAATAATTTTCATCCTATTACTTATTAAAGGCTCCCTCTAATTTTATTGCAGTAAGAACTTTTTTGGTATATGCTGGGAAATCTCCATTCATTATCCAACTATAATAACCTTGATCATTTTCTAAAACCTTTTTAACTGGAGTACCTTTATATTTTCCAAAATTAAAAACAGGTACATCATTATCATCATACACTATGCGACCTAATAAATCTACCGTACGATTTCTTTCAGAAAAATTAGATAAGAAATCGACATTATTTTCTATGTCTTTATAAGCTATTATTCTGTTCTTTTTCTTGTGAATTATTTTCGAAAGATTTTGATTTTCTTCTCCTTCTACTTTGTCTAATAAAGAAGTTAATAAATCCACCTCTTTTATCAACTCTTCCTCGCGATTAATTATTGCTTCTAAAACCTCAAATGTAGCCTTAACATCAGCTTCGGCACTATGTGCATCCTCCAAGTTTTTGCCGCAATAAAATTCGTAAGAAGCCACTAAAGTTCTGGGCTCCATTCTGTGAAACAAGTTTTGGACATCAACTAACTTTCGATGGGCAACCTCAAAGTCCACTCCTACTCTTAAAAACTCTTCTACTAATAGAGGTACATCGAACTTATTTGAATTATATCCTGCTAAATCGCTATTTCCTATAAACTGAGCTAGGCTTTTGGCCACTGCTTTAAAAGTGTCTTCATCTTTCACGTCTTCGTCATAAATGCCATGCACTTCAGATGATGCTTTAGGAATAGGCATTTCAGGATTTATCCTTCTTGTTTTTATTTCTTTTTCTCCATTTGGATGAAGCTTCATTACAGATATTTCAACAATTCTATCTTTTGAAACGTCAACACCCGTAGTTTCCAAATCAAAAACAACTAAAGGTTTATTTAATTTTAAATTCATGATATTTCTCTCCTCTTATGAATTTTTTTCTAATTGTATTTAAAAATAATTGCTCGGTTACTCTTGAAATTGAGCGACCAAGCAATTGCATTTTTCATTCTTGATATTTTATAGATTATATATTTCTGTTGATATCAAAACCCTCTAAAATAGTTGCAACCTTTTGAACAAAGCTACCTCCTAAAGCACCATCCACTACTCTATGGTCATAGGATAATGATAGAAACATCATATGACGAACTCCTATGGTGTCCCCAAAAGGGGTCTCAATAACAGCTGGTTTCTTCTTAATGGCTCCTACTGCTAAAATCGCAACTTGTGGTTGATTAATAATAGGCGTTCCCATAACATTTCCAAAAGTCCCAACATTCGTTACTGTAAATGTCCCACCTTGAATCTCATCGGGTGTCAGCTTATTATTCCTCGCTCTGTTGGCTAAATCATTAACAGATTTAGAAAGTCCAATTAGATTCTTTTGATCTGCATCTTTTATAACAGGTACAATAAGATTTCCAGACGGTAAAGCGGTAGCCATACCTATATTTATATGTTTTCTAATAATAATATTATCTCCATTAACAGAAACATTAATCATGGGCATTTCTTTAATTGCCATCGCCACTGCTTCCATAATGATTGGTGTGAAAGTAATCTTTTCTCCTTCTCTTTCAAGGAATTCATTTTTCACTTTATTCCTCCACATTACCATATTGGTAACATCTGCTTCTACAAAAGAGGTTACATGTGCTGAAGTGCTTACAGAATCAATCATATGCTTGGCAATTATTTTACGCATACGATCCATTTCAATTACCTCGTCTCCATCTTGAAGTGGAATTACCTGTGCTGGTTTAGCAGCTTTTGCAGCAGCTGCAGCTGGTGTAGGTGTTTCAACTAAAGCAGCAGCAGTTGCAACTCCAGTAGATTTCTTACTTTCCTCAATATACTTTAACAAATCATCTTTAGTCAAACGATCATTTAGCCCCGTACCCTCAATACTTTCAAGCTCTGTTATATCAATACCTTCTTTTTCGGCAATGCTTCTTACTAATGGTGAGAAAAATTTACCAGAAGGGGATGTTTTTTGAATTTTTGCTGTAGTATCACTTTGTTTTTGTTCAATTTCTGTAGAAAGTTTAGCAGGTGTTGCAACTGCATTTTCTACTACAGTAGCAACTGGTGCATCAGCTGTTCCTTCTATCTCAATAATAGCAATTGCTTGTCCAACTTGAACTACCTCATCTTCTTGAAAAAGAATCTTCTTAATCACTCCATCTTGTGGAGCTGGAATTTCTGAATCTACTTTATCCGTTGCTATTTCCAAAACAGCTTCTTCTGCCTCAATCTTATCCCCCTCTCCCTTAAGCCATTTAGTGATTGTTGCCTCTGCAACACTCTCGCCCATCTTAGGCATGATTAATTCAATCTCAGCCATATTGTTCTATGTTTATTTTTCGCAAAATTAATCATTTTTGTCCGACTTTCTCCCTTTGGAATGAATAGATCACTACTCATTTGACAAAAAATAATCCTTCTCATTTTCATTATTCTAAGCAATTAAATCTCCCTACCTAAAAGCCCTATCTTTTTAAAAATTAAACCAATGTCCTTAAAGACATTGTAATCTTGTATATACTCAAAATTAAGGCGATCTTTTCTTGTTTTATTAATAAACAACTCCGATGTACCATCTAAAGGTGTTAAGATGCCTTTTTTAAGGTTTGAGTTTCTCTTTTCATCTTCTGATGTGGAAATTAAACCTACAAAAGATATTTTCCCTATCAATACCTTAAACATATTCTTATAATAGCTTGAAGGGCTTAGACTAAACCAAATAAAAATAGGGGACAAAGCAATAAAGAAGATTGCTAATAAGAAATCTAATGTACGCTTATTTTTTTGATTATTGGGTTTTAAAAACGTATCTGTGCTCATTATATAATATTCACCAGCACGTTGGTTAGAATTACTTCCAATAATATAAATGCTTTCCGGTGGGGCAATTTTAAAATCTAATTTCGGACGTTTTAATTGCCCCATTTGATAGATAATTTCAGAAGAACTTAAGTTTTTAGAACAAAAAATAATTTCATTAATGCCATAAATATCCACAATGTCATTGAGTTGATAAAAATTAGCATGATATTCAAATCCGTCCGATTGATTATCAGAATTAACATAACATATTGTTTCCGGATTTAAAGTTGTTTCTTTTATCAACTTAGTTACCGCGTGAATTTCCTCTTTTTTCCCTACAATTGCAATATGATGCTTTCTTGTATCTTGAAAAGTTCGTAGCTTAAGAAAATGTAACAATGCTCTGTATGCAGGAACCGTTACCAATGCCCAGATTACCCCAAAAAGTACAATTGCTCTAGAAAATCGATAATCCTCATTCAACATGGAGTAAATAATCAAGACTGCAAAAGCACCACTAAATACTCCATTAAAGATTGACTTGATTCTCGGCGGAATTCTATAAGCTCCATTTAAAAAAAGAAATAAAATAAAAGTTCCCGCCAATAAAGGAATCCCATAAAGGTCAACAGCTTCCGTATAGTAATTAATATCACTTATAACAGATTTTTCGTAATACCGCATAAAACCGTATGTTCCAAAAGCAATAATAAAAGCATCTAAAAAGGGCAAGAGAATCCTACTTGCTGTTCGACTTAATACAGCTAAGGCAGCTCTAAAGTAAATGGCAATGTGAATTAAAAATGAAAAGGTTTTGGCATTTCTAGCAGAAAAATGTTTTTTGGCAAAAATTGCCATAGCTTTATAAAAAACAAACACATAATTAATACTACTCTTTTTTGTACTCTCTCCTTTATAATGAATAATAGAAGTATCTGCCAAATAATAATTTTTATAATCTGCTTTGAGAATCCTATATGATAAATCAATATCCTCGCCATACATAAAGAAACTTTCATCTAAGAGTCCTATCTCATCCAATACTTTTTTACGAATCATCATGAAAGCACCACTCAATATCTCTACTTCATGATTTTCATCGTTAGACAAATGCCCTAAATGATATTTCCCAAATCGCTTTGATTTTGGAAATAATAAACTCATCCCAAATATTTTGTAAAAAGCAACAGCTGGAGTAGGCAATCCTCTTTTAGATTCAGGCAAAAAACGACCTTTCCCATCAAGCATCTTAACTCCCAAGCCTCCGGCCTTAGGATTGTTTTTTAAAAAATCTATACAAACTTTAAATGTATTTTCTTCTACAACAGTGTCTGGATTAAGTAATACTATATTTTCTCCTTTCGCTATTTTTATGGCTTGGTTATTTGCTTTTGAAAATCCAAGATTTTGTTTGTTGACGATGAGCTTTACCTCAGGAAACTTTTCAGCCAGCATTTTTTGAGATCCATCCACAGAATTATTATCCACTACAATAACCTCACAACTTATATCATCCATAGCCTTAAAAACACTGTTCAAACAGTTTTCAAGAAAATACTGCACATTATAATTGACAATAACTATGGTTAAATCCATGTCTCCTATCTCATTAAAGTAGTCTCAAAAGGAACCCTATTAATTAATGAGCGCCCCAGGGTTAATTCATCTGCATACTCTAAATCATCTCCAATAGAAATTCCTCGAGCAATGGATGTAATTTTTACATCAAACTCTTTGAGTTTTTTAAACAAATAAAAATTAGTTGTATCTCCTTCCATTGTAGTACTCAGAGCCATTATAACCTCTTTTACATTTCCTTCTTTTATACGATTTACCAACTGATCTATAGTCAAATCTGCCGGTCCTATTCCATCCATTGGTGAAATGACTCCGCCTAATACATGATATAATCCCTGAAATTGTGCTGTATTTTCTATCGCCATTACATCTCGAATATCTGCAACCACACAAATTATGCTTTCATCTCTTTTTGGATTGGCACAAATTGAACAAATCAACTCGTCAGAGATGTTGAAGCATTTATTACAATAATTTATCTCTGTTCGCAATTTTATAAATGCTTCTCCAAAACGTTTAACCTCCTCCTCCTCTTGTTTTAAAAGGAATAAAGCCAAACGCATGGCTGTTCTCTTACCTATTCCAGGTAACGATGAAAATTCTTCTACAGCTTTTGCCAGAAGATTTGACGGGTACTCTTCCAAAATTTAAATTTCTTTTTTCAAAAATACGAAGGGAAATTGAAAAGGACTACTAATTCAAAGAAGTCTCTTCAAGAAATGAAAAGAAAAGAAAAAAAGCTTTATTTAGCAACTTAATATTTTATAAGTATGAGCCCCATTTTAATTAGCAGCATCATTGCAGCATATTTCTTTTTTCTAATTATAGTAGGTTACTTTACCTCAAAGGGTGCTGATAATGATAGCTTTTTTATAGGTAATAAAAATTCTCCATGGTATTTAGTTGCCTTTGGAATGGTGGGCACTTCACTTTCTGGAGTAACATTTATTTCCGTTCCGGGCTGGGTGGGTGATAGCCAATTCTCTTATATGCAAATGGTTTTTGGATATATTTTAGGATACTTAGTGATTTCTTATGTGCTTATGCCCTTGTATTATAGATTACAGCTTACTTCTATTTACACCTATCTAGAGCAGCGCTTTGGTTTCTGGTCTTATAAAACAGGGGCATTTTATTTTCTTTTATCTCGAACAGTTGGCTCTGCATTTAGATTATTTTTAGTAGCTAATGTATTGCAATTGGCCATTTTTAATTCTTGGGGCATACCTTATGGTCTTACCGTTGCGATTACCATTTTGCTTATCTGGGTATACACCCAAAAAGGTGGAATTAAAACCATAGTTTGGACAGACAGTTTGCAAACATTATTTATGTTAACAGCCGTTGGCATTACTATATGGCAAATTAGCCTTAAACTCGATTGGAGTTTTGTAGAAGTAGTTTCACAAATAAAAGAAAGTGAATATTCCAAAACTTTCTTCTTTGATGATTGGAGAAGTGGGAAATATTTCTGGAAACAATTTTTTAGTGGCGCTTTTATCACTATTGTAATGACAGGTTTAGATCAAGATATGATGCAAAAAAACCTAAGTTGCAAAAACTTAAAAGAGGCTCAATGGAACATGATGTCTTTTAGTACTGTCCTCGTTTTTGTTAATCTTTTATTTTTAAGTCTAGGTGTGTTACTTTTTTATTATGCCCATAAAATGGGCATTGCAATTCCAATTAATGGAGATGACTTATATCCCATGCTTGCTATAGGAGAATTAGGCCCATTCATCGCTGTACTGTTTATTTTAGGTTTAATTGCAGCTGCATATTCCAGTGCTGATTCTGCCTTAACGGCTTTAACAACTTCTGTTTGCATAGATTTTCTTGACATCTTTAAAAAAGAAAAAAAAGAACAAATAAAAACAAGAAAAAGAGTCCATATACTGGTTTCACTAGCTTTATACTTAACAATTATGCTTTTCACACTTATTGCTGATGAAAGTGTTATTAGCAGTTTATTTAAAGCCGCTGACTATACCTATGGTCCACTTTTAGGGCTATATGCTTTTGGAATGATGACCAAAATGCAAATAAAAGATAAGTGGGTGCCACTAGTTTGCATCATTTGCCCTATAGCTACTTTCCTACTCCAACACTATTCAGCGACTTTATTTAATGGTTATGAATTCGGATTCGAAATTATCATCCTCAACGGTTTATTGACTTTCTTAGGCTTATTGATGCTTAAAACAAGCCCTACAAACCCAAATACACAAATGAATTAAAAGGCAATTTTTAAAATCTTTTAAAATACCTTAATTTAGTTCGTATGAATGAAGCATTTCTACATTACATCTGGCAATTTAAATTGTATAATTCCAATGATTTATATACGACTCAAGGAGAGAAAGTAGAAATCATCAAAGCTGGACTACCCAATCTAAATGCAGGACCAGATTTCTTTAATGCCCAATTAAAAATTGACAATACCTTATGGGCTGGAAATGTTGAAATTCATATTCAATCCTCCGATTGGTTTAACCATCAACATCAAAAAGATAGACTTTATGACAAAATAATTCTTCATGTAGTTTGGGAGGAAAACAAAAAGGTACTAAGAGAAAGTGGTGCTTTTATTCCCACTATAGAACTAAAAGGTAGGGTTAGCAAAGTATTGCTAGAGCGCTACCAAATGTTAAAAGAAAATCAGAATTGGATACCCTGTGAGAAAAATATTGAAGCAGTTGATCAATTTATAAAACTTCAACAATTGGAGCGTATGCTTGTCGAAAGGCTAGAAGACAAAGCAAGGAGAATTCATCAAAAATTATTGCTTAACACTAATGATTGGGAGGAAGTTTTCTATCAAACCATCTGCAAATACATAGGACTTAAAGTAAATGGAACACCCTTTGAGCTACTGGCTAATGCTTTACCTTTTTCTACTTTAAGAAAACACCAAGATAATCTTCTGCAACTAGAAGCACTTTTATTTGGCCAAGCTGGATTTTTGGAAGAAACCTTTAAAGGCAGCTACCCAAAAAAATTAAAAGAAGAATATCGATTTTTAAAAAATAAGTATAAACTTAAAAATATAGACGCTTCCATTTGGAAGTTTATGAGAATGCGCCCCTCCAATTTTCCTACGATTCGCCTTGCTCAACTAGCTGCATTAATTCATAAAAACAAAAGTTTTTTTGAAAAAATCCGAGAAGCAAAATCAATTGAGCAAATCTATCAACTCTTTAACACTACGGCTTCAGAATATTGGGACTCCCATTATCAATTCGATATTCCAGCTGGTCAAAAAAGGAAAAAAAGGATTGGCAAAACTACGCAAGATGTACTATTAATTAATGCTGTTGTGCCGCTTTTATTTATTTATGCTCAAAAAAGAGACGATGTTGAAGGCAAACAATTTGCACTTCATTTGCTCGATAAAATTCCTGCAGAAAAAAATTCAATTACAAAAAAATGGCAAACTTTAGGACTCCCATTAAGCTCAGCATTCCACTCTCAAGCTTTATTACAGCTTAAAAAAGAATATTGTGATAAGAAAAAATGCTTGCATTGTAAAATTGGAAACGCAATTTTAAGAAGTTCCTAAAGTTATAAATTTATATTCTTAAGCCCATTTTTATAATAAAATCCTTAATTTTAAGCTTAGTATATATAGATTATATTTAGATGAAACTGGTACAACACATTCAAGACATTTTTGAGCAACATGCATTTGGAGTTTGCAGTTGGTGGGGTCAAAAACTAGGAATACGAAGTTCTAAAATTAGGCTCTTCTTTATATATACTTCTTTTATTACACTTGGCTCTCCACTCATTTTGTATCTTGCAATGGCTTTTATTTTGGAAAACAAGCATTTTTTCAAGCTAAAAAAAAGAAAAACAATCTGGGAAATATAACTTCAACTGCATATTTTATTTCCCTTTTTATTTTTAAAAATTGAAGTATTTTAAAATTTAGAGAATGAGAAAAATCCTAGTTACAGGTAGCAATGGACTCTTAGGTCAGAAGTTAGTTAGCAAATTAAAAGTTCACAAAGAGTTTCAATTAATTGCTACTTCTAGAGGAGAAAATAGAATTTCAGATACCTCGGGTTATACTTATGTCAGCTTGGATATAACCAATCGAGATGAAGTGTTAACTTGTTTTGAAAAACATCAACCTGAAATTTTAATTCATACTGCTGCAATGACTAATGTTGATGCCTGTGAAGATCACAAAGAAGAATGCTGGCAATTAAATGTTGGTGCTGTTGAACATCTTCATGAAGCTTCAAAAAAGTACAACTGTCATTTTATTCACTTATCTACTGATTTTATTTTTGATGGCAAGGCGGGTCCATATAAAGAAGAAGACCAACCTAACCCCATAAGCTATTATGGAGAATCCAAACTCGCAGCTGAAAGTATTCTTTTAAAATCCAACCCTAATTTTGCTATTGTACGGACGGTCTTAGTTTATGGATTGGTAGAAGATATGAGTCGCTCCAATATTGTTTTATGGGCAAAAGGGGCCTTAGAAAAAAAACAAAAAATAAATATTGTCAACGATCAATTTCGCACACCAACCTTAGTGGATGATTTAGCTGACGGCTGTATCTTAATAGCCGAACAAAGTGCTCAAGGTATATATCATATTTCCGGAAAAGATTTTATGTCGATTTACCAGCTCGTACAAAGAGTAGCCAAGTATTATCAACTTGATGCTTCTTACATCAATAAAATAAGTTCTACTACACTCAATCAAAGGGCAAAACGCCCATCAAAAACGGGTTTTATTTTAGACAAGGCTATTCAAATTTTAGGATATCAGCCCCATTCATTTGAAGAAGGTATTGCAATAATGGACAAAGAGTTTTAAGACTTCTTGGTTATTTTATTCTATAAACTATCAAAACCCCTATATTTGTCCCACTAGCACAAAATATCATATTCTATGCTTAAAAAAATACTTGCTATTTCGCTTTTATTAATAGGACCTAGTATACATGCAAAGCACATTGAAGCTTTCATAGAGTATAATAATCCAACTGCAAAAATTAACGATGGACAAGCCGAAATAATAGTAGAAGGTGGTCAAGCTCCTTATAAATACAAATGGTCGATACAGTCCGTTACCTTAAGCTCTAACAAAGCTTATGATCTTACTGAAGGAGAACTCTTTCATGTTTTAATAACTGATGCAAATGGCGATACTTTAGCTGTAGAAGGACAAGTTCCCACACGTTCGATTGAAGAAAAGATGAATGCTACATTTAAGCCCATCGTTAATGCAATGGCTAATTTTTTATTTTGGGATCCTTTTTCAGCTATAGGAATACACGACCCCATTGTTTATGAAGAAATCCGTCCAGTTAAGGCGCCGGGTTGGAATAATCCAGAAATAATTAAAATTACACTTAAAAAGTGGTATGTAGAAGAAGGAAAACATGTTGAAAAAGGAGAATTAATTGCCACTATAGAACAGGACGGTGAAAGGGTAATAGATGTCCATGCAGAAACAAGTGGAACGATTCATTATTATGCTGAAGAGGGGAAAATCATATATAATTCTAATGATATCAATCATATAATTGAAGTTGGAGCAGAAAACCTTGCTGGGATAGTTTATGACGAACCTATTCCCATGAAGCACCCTAATGGTGATATTCAAAAAAGTGGCATACCCTTTATTGTTATATGGCTTGTTTTTGGAGCATTATTTTTTACCATTCGAATGCGCTTTATAAATGCTAGAGGTGTTCGTCATGCTATAGATTTAATTAGAGGAAAATACGATAAGAAAGAAGACGAGGGAGAAGTTTCCCACTTCCAAGCCTTAACAACTGCTCTCTCTGCTACAGTTGGCTTAGGCAATATTGCCGGTGTTGCTGTTGCAATATCTTTAGGGGGACCAGGAGCTACTTTCTGGATGATTATAGGTGGTTTATTGGGCATGGCGAGTAAATTTGTCGAATGTACCTTAGGAGTAAAATATAGAAAAGTAAATGAAAAGGGAGAGGTTTCTGGAGGACCTATGTATTATTTAAGTGAAGGTTTAAAAAGGAAAAACTTGGGTAAACTTGGAAAAGTATTGGCGATACTCTTCTCCATTCTATGTATAGGCGCTTCTTTTGGTGGTGGGAATATGTTTCAGGCCAATCAAGCGTTTGCACAAATTTCAATGGAATTTCCTTTCATGCAAGGAATGGGCGTATGGTTTGGTATTGCTTTATCTTTACTTGTAGGGATTGTAATTATTGGAGGAATTAAAAGTATAGCTAAAGTTACGGACAAAGTTGTTCCTTTTATGGCCGTATTATACGTAGCAGCAGCATTGGTTATCATTGGCATGAACTATCAAAATATTGGTAATGTGTTTTCTGAAATCATCAATGGGGCTTTTGCAGCACCAGCTATCAAAGGTGGAGTTATTGGAGTACTTATCGTTGGTTTTCAAAGAGCAGCTTTTTCTAATGAAGCTGGAATAGGTTCTGCATCCATTGCACACTCTGCATCAAAAACAGATGAACCTATTAGTGAAGGAATCGTTGCGCTATTAGAACCTTTTGTCGATACTGTTTTAATTTGTACAATGACTGCTTTGGTTCTTGTATTTACTGGATTTGCCGACGGAACTTCTGGATATGAAGGAACTGAATTAACTTCTATTGCTTTTAGTAGTGTTTTTCCCTGGTTCTCTAAAGTCTTAGTTATAGCCATCTTCCTATTTGCATTTTCAACTATGATCTCCTGGTCTTATTACGGGTTAAAAGCATGGACCTATTTATTTGGAGAAAGTAAGCTTGCAGATTATTCTTATAAGACTTTATTTTTAGTATTTGTAGTTATAGGAGCCTCTGTAGGTTTAGGCGCTGTATTAGATTTTTCTGATTTAATGATTCTCGGTATGGCTTTTCCTAATATCTTTGGGTTATTATTATTATCTAAAGAAGTACGTACGGATTTAAAGTCCTATTTAGTTAAAGTAAAAACTGGTGTTATTAAAAAAACAAAACCATGAAAAGGCTCCTCCCCTTATTATTTGTAATGTCATCTTTATTAGGCTGTAAAAACGATACAGTGATTAGTAAAATTTCTGGTACACTTTATCTTAATTGTAATAACCCTGCTGTTAACCTAGAAGTTGGCCTTAAAACTATTGGAGTTAATGGAAATTCAGAATCTTTAATCTTAGGAAGTGCAATAACTAACACCAATGGAGAGTTCAACTTCACCTATGAAGTGGACGATAAAGATGCGGGTGAAGTAGAACTAATCCTCTTTCAAAACCAAGGTTATAGCACCATAATTAAAAACCTACCTTTAAAACGCGACCTTGGTCTCGAAAACCTTTATATGGCAAGCTCAACTTCTTTAATACTAACTTTAGGTGGAGAGTATCAATTTACGGCTAACGACACCTTATTTTACGGTATCAGCAATCCTTCTACTATAAGTTATCAGCTTATGCCGGAAAATGGGACATTAGATACCTTACTGTTTAACTTTGATGCGATAATTAATGGAAATACACTTCCACTTATTGTTTGCTACGGTATAGGCCAATCTGATTATAACAAATCACTAGAAGCTGCTAATATTACAGATTCTTCATATCAAAACATTGAACTCAAACTCTTGCCTTGTACTACCATAGAAGTGGACAGCATAATAATAAATTAATGCGATGTGAAGCCTTCATTCAAATATTTCTTTTACTTCAGTAAAGGTGAAACAAAAGGCATTTACATTTTACTTGGACTTATATTTATATTTATCGTCGCTAATGAAAGTCTATATTATTTTAATAAAGAAAAGAAAATTAGCAGTGAAGATAAAGAATTAAGGAAATTGTTAAATCAATTAGAGGCAAATCTTGAAGAGGAAGAAGATTCCTTAATTCTACCAATTAATTATACTAATTTTAATCCCAACAGCTTATCTATAGAAGAATGGATGCAATTAGGACTTAGCAAAAAACAAGCAGAGACAATTAAGAACTACCAAGCCAAAGGAGGTAGCTTTAAAATAAAATCAGACTTAGCAAAAATATATACCATTACAGATGAGCAATATCAAAAGTTAGCCCCATTTATCTTACTTCCAGAATCTCTAGTTTACCCTAAACCTGAGAGGTTTGCCAACGATAAAAAGACTATCCCTTCTAAAAAGCGTTGGGAAAAGATTATTGTAGATATCAATACAGCTGATAGTAGTGAGCTTCGTAAAGTATATGGTATTGGCCCTTTCTTTTCAAGCAAGATTGTAAGTTATAGAAATGATTTAGGGGGTTACTATGCAAAAAAACAGCTCCTTGAAATATGGGGAATCTCTGATAGTGTTTACCAAGCTCTAGATAGTAGCCTTACTATTTCTGTCATTACTTTAAAGAAAATTAACGTCAATACAGCCGAAGCCAAAGAACTTCAAAAACATCCTTATATTAACTGGAATATTGCTAATTCAATCGTAAGAATAAGAGAGCAACATGGAAATTATAATGCTTTAGAAGAAATTTTACAATCTGAAATAATTACCGACTCTATTTATCAAAAAATAAGCCCTTATCTAACCCTTAATTAATTGTCAAAAAAAAGGCTGATTTAAAACATTTTAAATCAGCCTTTTCAAGTTAATTATTTATTCTTATCTAGAGATAATCATTTTCTTACTAATCTTCTGATCATTAAAGACTATCCAATAATAATATACTCCAGAGCTTAAATCTGAAATATCCATTTGTAATAAATGATTTCCTTTAGTCTTGCTCATTTCCAATTGACGAACAGTCTGACCTAAGGCATTTGTAACCTCAAAATATACTCTTCCTGCTTCAGGTAAGTAATAAGGTACTTCAAACTCATTTTGTGCTGGATTAGGTAAATTTTGTCCAAGATACAATTTGCTTAGATCCATTTCTTTCTCATCTAATCCAACTGCAAAACAGTTTGGCGCAGGAATGCTTCTAATACAAATGTCATCTACAGACCAACCTTCAGACTCATTATTCCCATCTGAAGCGAAGCGCAATAAAAATAACACATATTGGTCTTCATAAGAAGGTATAAATGTAGTTGAACGTACCCAGCCATTTGACATACCTGACCAACCTGCATTTTCATTGTTATCTTCAATAGCAATAATATGTTTAGTATTATACCAGTTTTTTTGTAAAGCAGTATCTCCAACTCCACCCACAACTCGATTGAGATTTCTAAAGTTTCCAATACCGTCATTGGTATTTGCGCTCATAAGCACCTGAGCTCCGTCATTAAATCCATCTGCTATATAATACTGATGGTACAACTCAAATTGGTAACAAGAATCCTTTCTCATCCTAAAGAATGGAGAGAGCACAGATGAGGAGTCAAAGCTTTCATAATTTCCTGTTAATTTTGTTGTCCACGCTCTTATACCGCTTCTAGCTTCATTTAAGATGGTTTTAGAAGGGAGACCTAATTCAAAGCTACTAGGCTGAAAGAATCCAGGATAATTTAGTGATATCCAAGGCGTTTTTTCATCTTCTTCAAAATTAGTACAATATTCCCCTTGAGAAACATCAACAACCCTATTATTACTATCTAACTTACTACCTATCCCAGTTATCGTAGTATCTAAAGCAG
>CAZKFN010000015.1:28717-36896 GCA_964552035.1 uncultured Flavobacteriales bacterium | reverse complement strand
CCTTTTCAACTACTCTCTCTCCCTGAGCATCTACCCCTTGAAGTAGAATTAATACCGGTGCGGGAAACCCTGTTTTGTTTTTTATCTCAAGCTCTACTTTATTTTTTCTAAATCGAGCTGTTTTTAGTGCAAAATTAATTCCTTCTGCCCTGCTTAAAGCCGTAAAAAACCAACTAATATCTGCAGTGGCATGAGCTTTAAAAACCCTTTCAAAATCTTCAGGCTGAGGATGCATAAATTTAAACAATTGAAAATAATCCTTCATGGCTTTTTCGAAATTATCTGCTCCCATATACTGTTCTAACCAATAAAAATACAAGGGTAATTTATAATAAATATCGACCGCATAATTAAAGTATTTGTATTCCTCAGAAGAAAGGTTAGAAGCTTGTAAAGAGTGTGTTCCCGCAAGAAGTGCATAAGCTAAATAATTTTCAGAGGTCCCGTGTAAAATTTTAGAAACCCCCTCGTCTGTATGGGTTAATTTACTCTCATAAAAGCTATTAATCCCTTCATCCATCCAGGGAAAAGCCCTTTCATTGCTTCCCAGAACCCCATAAAACCAATTGTGTCCAACCTCATGAATAATGGCAGTATTAATCGTACCTCTGTTGTTGGTGGAAGCAATCACCGTAACAGTAGGATATTCCATCCCTCCTCCTGCGGTCAATGCTCCTTCTACTACTTTTACTGTTTGATAAGGATAACTCCCAACTTTCTTACTATACCCTAAAATAGCAGTTTCAATATCTTGAATGCTTTCTTCCCAACCTGTTTTGTGTTGGTGAAAATAACAAGACCAGGCTTCTACTTCCAGCCCTTCAGGTAAGGTTATAATTTTCTTTCTAACGATCCAATTTCTATCGGCAAACCAAGCAAAATCATGAATATTTGCTTCTTTAAAATGTAGGGTTTTTAAATTCTCACCAGTTGATTTTTGTTTAAAAGTCGGGCTTTTATCGGGAATGGGCAGGCTTGCTAAGCTGTCTAACCAATGAATTTCATTTTTATTTTGCAAATTACCTGTTGCCATAACAATATAGCTTTCAGGTAAGGTTATTTTAACATCGTAAGACCCAAATTCACTATAAAACTCCCCTTGATCTAAATAAGGCATAGGATGCCATCCTTTCTTATCGTAAACGGCAGGTTTAGGGAACCATTGAGAAATTTGATATGAATTTCCATCATGACCCAGCCTTGAAAAGGTTTTAGGTATTTTCACTCTAAAAGGCGTGGAGATAGTAATGTTTCCTCCAGGCGATAAAGTTTGAGGTAAATTTAATTTTACAACATCAAGATTTGCAGTGGAAGAAATACTTGCTTCTACTCCATTTACTTCAAATTCCAAGCTGTCTATATACCCTCTATCCTCTTCATCACTGAAATGAAAGCTAGTAGAACCATTTTCTATATTTTGTTGGTTAAAAGCTGTTTCATTATTTTTGTATGCATTGGGATAAAGATGGAAGTAAATAAAATTCAGTGAATCTGGTGAATTGTTATAATAAGTTATGGTAATAGATCCATGTAGATAATGCTTTTCCTCATCCAACTGCACTTCTATTTTGCTATCAACCTGTTGTTGCCAATATTTCTCTTGGTGTTGGGCTTGTGAAAATCCATAAAAGGGAAAAAAAATAAGTATAAATAAAAACTTTTTCATGAGTACTAGTATTTGTTGCTTTTAAAAACCCCTTAAAATATGGATGTGTTGCCCAAACGTTAATTTTGTCAATAAAACCTATTGGTGTCCTACATAGGAAGATTAATATCTAAGGGATCTTCTTACTTTTTGTGGTAGTTATCGTAGGTTTATTAAGTTTTTAATCTCCATTTACTATGCATTTTTAACAAAATATTCATTTTTTTAATGTTTTAGTACCTTAAAAGTAGTTTGTTGTCCTTTGGAAAGCACTTTGACCAAATACAAGCCTTTTTCTCCTTCTAAATCAAGGGTAATTATATCCATATTTTTATGCTCTTCTTTATAAATCAACTGGCCTAAAGGATTATATATATAAACTTTTAGAAGGGAGCTAACAGCAGGCGATTGAAGGTAAACCTTCTGGCTAGTAGGATTGGGATAAAGATTAAAATCCGAGGATAAAGTAGAGCGTTCAAGCCCCAGCGTATTTCCTCGGTACTGAGCTAAAATATAACGCATCATTTCAATTTGCCCTTTGGTAAAGGAGTTTTGACAAGCACCATTGGAATAATCCATGTAGTTTTCTACCATATCTGGTAAATCAAGTCCAAAAATATCATCCACACAGGTGTTTCTATTGTGATTGCAAGCCCATTGACTATCTGAATTAGCATTGGGTGTATCGTCAATAAAATCATCAAATGAACAATCTCCATCCCCCCAAATGTGTCGCAATCCTAAATAATGTCCAGCTTCGTGAACCAACACTTTTCCTGATTTTACAAGGTTATTATAGGGTTGGTATGGAGGAGGAAGGAGGTTCGGGTTGTTCCCTCCTACTATTGGATAATGTATAAGGACACCCTGCTCAAAATCTTTAAACACTTCCATTACAGAATCTGGCCAATGCAACATTTTTTCCATTGGGGGGGTTCCCAACGCAAAAAAAACTAATTCTTCAAAATTGTTGAATTTAGGTTCAAAAATACGTAAATCCCCAATCCAAACATTAAAGTATCTATCGGTATCCCAAGCATCTGAACCTCCTAATCCATCTTTGGTAATTCTAAATAGATTATAATAAAGGCTATCCGTTATCCAATCTACAATTTCTTGCTGTTGGTGTGCTGCGTACGGTAATATTCCTCCAAAGTATTCAACATTTGTAGAATGCCTCACAATTCCATTGCTGGGATTGCCAGCAGGGTCCTTTTGTGCTAGTTCAAATTCAATTTTACTATCTCCTACCAGGTTTCTAAATTCGCTTCTGGTATTAACGGTATCTGCATTTGTTCTTCTAAAGCTTTCATTAAGTATTTTAACTTGGTTGTATAAAACTGAATCCGGAATATTTTCATCTTCATTGTTATATACAACATGGAAGACCATTTGTATTTTGACCACTTCATCTTCACCAAAAGAGCGCATTTCTTTTTGATGTGCTATATTTTTTTTAATTTGAAGCATTTGCTGGTCCATGGATTCTATATAATTGACAATTTGTTGATTTTTAGCCTCCATAAGACTAAAATGACCACAACCTATGACCTCGGCAGAAGAACTTGAAGGAGGATTCCCTTTTAGTATTTCATTGACAATTGATTGGGCGTTTATATGAAGTATTGCAATTAATACAAAGAAAAATAGTAGAAACTTTTTCATAACTAATAACTTTAAAATACATTAATAAAACCTTTACTATAATTACTTAAAATGATAAAACCGTTTAATAATAGCATTTGACATTAATTACAGCAGTTAATTATACCATATATAGGTTAAATACTCTACGAAGATAAGATTTTCTACTTCAATTGGAATAAAGAATAGGTTAATTGGTAATATTTAAGGCTAGAAGGGAATTGAAGTTTAAGGAAGATGAGGAACCTCTTTAAAAAGCTTTAAAAGGCTAGCGTAAATTATAAGGTTTTACCTAGTACTAAGGACATTCACAATAATAAATTGTTATGCTATTTTATAGATGTAGTAAATAATTTTATAGCAGCTATAAACCAAATAACTAAATTCATTGATTCTAAAGAACTTCCTTTTTGTTTGATTTGGGATTATTGACTAAATTAATAGTTTAATCAACTGTACTGAAGTTATTTTTTGAGGCTTTTTTTAATTATTTACTTCCGGGATGTATAGCTAAGGTTTCATTAAAAAATCCAGAGGTAATATAAAAAACAATGACCCGCATAATATTCCCAACTATATATATTATACGGCTAGTTCATTTTTGTAAATCAAAAATAAAGCTATTATCTGATTTCGTTATAGCTATCTCAACTTAAGCAGCATGACATACCCTTCTTGATCTTTTTGAATGACTTTAAATCCTAGTTTCTTATAGAGGTTGATTGCATAATTATTCTTTTGTACGCCCAAGGAAGCTTGTGGATAGCCTTTAGCTTTTAAAAGGCCTAACATTTCCTTCATGAGGTGAGTGCCAATTCCCTTTCCTCGGTATTCCTTAAATAAGGATATAGATAGTTCTGGTGTTTGATTATCCACTTGTCCAATGCCTTTATGTTTTCCTGATAAAACCCTAGCCCAAACCGCACCAGCAATCTTTCTGTTTATTTCAGCAACCAAACAACAATCATCCCTCCTTTCTCCAAACTTGTCAATATACAAACGAACTTCAGGACTGTTTACAATTTCTCTCGGGATTAAATTGTTTTGATCTTCTTGATAAATCAATTCATAAAGCAAATCTTCTAAGATTTCATACTCAACCTTTTCTATTTTTCTGAAAAGTATCTTATCCATTATCTTGCCATATTTAGTACATTTTAATCCCCAATATTAAGAAGGAATAAAATTTTAATTCCACCTTAAAAAGTAATACAAATAAAAGAAAAGTTGAAAAATAATTCAATGTTCTACTATTTTTTTTAAATGAACAAAAAAGCCAGAAAAGTCTCGATACTATAACTATATAGGAGAATATAGTTTTGACAATCTGATTGAAGCCCTAACAAAAGATATTACGCTCTTATGAGTTGAACAAAGTATAGATAAGTATATAGGATCTTTAAAACTCACTTTTTTTCTCATAAAACAAATATCCTTCGAGGTTTCTAACATATATACTATCCTTTTCAGGATAATAATCACCTTGAAATCCTTTTAGCAACAAGGTAAAATCTTCTCCACGAATTATCCAATCTTTTTCACTTCTCAATTTAACTTCCGTATCCAAATATTTAGACACAAACTCATCTACAGGAATAGAAAAAGTTTTAGAATCTACTACAACATCTATAAGTACCTGCTCTCCAGTAGATAAGCGGTCAACTTTTGACTTATTTGATGTATGATAGGGATAATAATCAATTCTTGTAAAATTACTGTAGGTCTCAACTTTCCATATCTTTTTAGGATCAGAATAATAGCTGATGCTTTCATATTTTTCTTTTAATACTTCACTTAATCCAGATTCTGATAAGAAACTCCAATAATTATTTGAAATGCTATCGGTAAAAAATACTTGTACACTTTCCCTACCAAAGTTTTTATGTAAATATTCTAATGTACTTTTGATTTGCTCTTTTTCTTTTTGAGACAATTGAGAAAAAACTTCTTGAGCTTCTTCCAAAGGAAGGGGTTGCTGTAAAACAAGGTTTATTCTTTTACTCATCCACTTTTTAGTGAAGCTAGCTGTCCCAAAAGAACTTATTGAAGTTCCAACTGCCAGCAGAACAATTGAAATCAAAATCCATTTTATTTTACGGGATTTAGTAATAAAAAGATAAAGATAAATCCCATATAACCAAATATTTAACAATAAAACATACATACGATTAATGGTGATTCCATAATCGCCAATTCTGCGAAATATGCCTATGCTCATCAAAACTAAAAGAGGTAAAATCAGTATTCCTATCCAATGTGTAATGAAATTGATAACCTTGTTATTTTCATACTCGCGAATTGGAAAGAAAAGTGAAATAACTAAAAGCCCGCCAAAAGCTAAAGCCGTGACTAACCAAGAAACCCAACCGTTGGGTAATTCCCAAATAAAAATTATTTTAAATAAATAAGCATAAAGTATTAAGGTGTAAACCACCAAAATAGGAGTGAGAATATACAAGGAAAGTATCTTTTGAGAAGTGCTGTATCCTACCTCATTTATCTCTTTTTCTGTTTTACTGGGAATGTTGGCCAAAAAATAAAGAGGTGAAAACAATTGAAAACATACAACCAATAAGTTAAAATATATTTCATCTAAAAATAAAACACCAAATAAAGTATTTATAGCTAAGATGGCCAAACTTAAACCACCAAAGAGAATACCACCAAAAAGGTAAGCAATAATTAATTGAAAAAGGGTATTTGTAGCAAAATTCCAAAAGGCATGTTCCTTATTTTTTTTCAAAAAAGAGACAAATAAAAGAGATAAGAATGCCGCCCCCCCAAAGACAAACAGTTCAATTCGCTTAGTTAAAGATATGTCATTAGCGTTTTCGGGAAGAAAATAGCAATAGGTAGCCCAAAGTAATAAAGCCAGAAGTGAAAGTCCTTGAGTTTTTAAGTTATTAGAAAAATCCTCAAAAAATAAAACTGTACTAAGGTTGATAAATAGCCCCGTGGAGAAAAATATCCACAATTGATACGGAAGCTCATATTCATTAGAATTAATATTAATGAAAAACAAAACTGTAAGTCCAAAAACACAAGCTATGCTGAATGGAAAGCGTTTAACTAAAATCAATAACTTCTCCGTGATGGAGGCAAGGGTAAACTTTTCATTCCAAGCCTTAGTAAGCTGGTTTCTTTTATTAATAAAAGGGAAGATTAATAAAATTATAAATAGTAGAAAAACTAGACTTATACTGAACATAATTTAACATTATTTAATTGCCATTTATATCTAATAAGATTACCCCCACTGCTTTTGAGAATTACTTGTATTTTTCTATATCCTAATAATGTAGGTTATAAATTTTGCTGGAATGAAAGAAATAAAAATTATCTTTCTTAACAATTGGTACCCTACACTCTATTTCTGTACTAATGCTTTCATTAGAAGATTTATTAAACAAAACCTTCTTTAAAAAATTAGTAAACTACCCTCTTTTAGCATAAGATTCAAATATTAGCCCATTGTCGTATCAAAGTTTTACGAGGTTATTCATAAATTCCAAATCGCTTCGTACTTTCAAAAGTTCTGAGATGCTGGACTCTGTTAAAGAGACCTGCTCTATTATATCATTTTTTATACAAGAATTTAAAATTAATAAATAATCGAAAATGCCTATCCTAGCTGAATTCCCCACAGTCTTAGCAATCAAGGTGGTCTTATTTTCCCTTTTTGTAAAACTCAGTGTTTTTATTTTCCCCATCTTTATTGTTTTATCCCTGCATAGCAATAGTACAATAAAAATAAATAGGAATTAAATTAGAAGTTAATAAATCTTTAAATTTAAAATTTAATTCAACTATATTTTCTTTTAAAAAAAGTAGCTGTATGGATTTTACCTAAAGTTATTTTTCATCAATCCACCCCTTAAAGTCTAGCCACTTCACTGGAGAAAATGCTGTTGGGGCTACAAAAACAATCATACAATTCGATTAAGTAATTTTGTAGCAGACTCATTAGTTTAACACCAAATGATTAACTTCTTATCAAACTCAATTAGAGGAACATCTGTGCAACCCCCGATTTCATTCGCATAAATAGCATCCTGATGATGAGCTAAAATCCACACTCCACTTTTATGTTTAAAAATATTTCCTTTGTAAATGATTTTATCACCTGGTAAATTCGTGTTCTCATCTTGTGAAATAAGAATATTATTTCCCTGAATCTCCACTAAACAACTAAGGTTGGGCATTCTTCCACTAAACTCTGAAAAGTAGAGTTCATAAGTAAATTTACCTTGTGGAATTTCACTACTTGAATCCTTAGTTACTAAAGGATAGTTTGATTTCTTGCTATCTTGGCTGGTAAAACATCCAGTAGTGCACAACAGAATCAAAATCAATAATTTGTTTACGATTGTAGTTTCCATATTTCCCCATTTTTTACTGCTTTAGTTAATTTTTAAATTTCCATAAAATTAAAAGAAATAGCTAACCTTCTCTTCTCTTTCTTTTAGAAAAACGGATTAACATTAACATTTACAATGAAGAGCTTAAATTTGAAAGATGAAGAGAATCATATCCCTTATTTGAATTTCCCAATAAATAAATAAATTTATCTTATAGTTTTCCCACTTTGTGCTTTTTTTAAAAAACTTTGAGTTTAATATCTCCACCTATCATCTAAATAGAAAGGTAGAATTGCTCTATACCCGAGGTTCTATATTTATAGTTCAATATTTTGTCGATTAAATTCTAGAATAATACTTTCAGTTGTACTGGATTTCTCTCTTCACTCGGAATGATGAATGAACTACATGGTGAGGACAATAAAGTAAGTAGGGCGCTCTACTTTATCGCCATTAACTCCCCTTAGGTATCGTAATTCCGACGGTGAGGAGGGGTTTTCAACATACTTGCTGTTGCTGAAAATTAAAAATA
>CAZKFN010000015.1:15567-28707 GCA_964552035.1 uncultured Flavobacteriales bacterium | reverse complement strand
TTTTAAAATCGATGCCTAAAACCATTCCATCCATGAATCAATCTTCACTTTTTCTGTTTATTATTTTATTTTTAGGGCATTTTCACCTGCGAGCACAAATTGTGAGTGGAGAAACTCCTCCTTCCTTTCAGCACAACATTAATACAGTTCAACTAATACAACACGAGGTACAAAAGCCTATCATTAGCCTACAAAAACCCGATAAGAAGGTCTTGGAAAAGGAAGATGCCATCGCAGATTTACAAAAAGACATCCCATACCGCTTTGGAGTTGTAAATGAAGTGAATTACCACCTTAATAATGCTGGAGAATGGCTACATTACAACAATGGAAAAAGTGTTTTTCAACTTCTAATCAAAGCTCCTGGGGCTTTATCCCTCAATCTTAACTTCTCAAAATTCCATCTTAGCCCAAATGCCAAATTATTTTTCTATAACGAACAAAAAACAGATGTGCTGGGAGCCATTACAGAAAGCAATAACAAAGAAGATAGCATTTTTTCCATTCGCCCCCTAAAAGGAGATGTTATCCATCTAGAATTATATGTTCCCACTGCCGAAATCAATCAAAATATCATGATCATTGAAAGCATTGTATACGGCTATAGAAATTTACAAAAAGATGTTTACCAAGCCATTGGCGGTTCAGATTATTGTGAAATTAATATAAGCTGTCCAGAAGGTGACAAATGGGAAGATGTCAAACGTTCTGTGGTAATGATTTTAAATTCTTCCAACTCTCGGCAATGCACGGGGACTTTATTAAACAATACCGCTAGAGATTCTGTTCCCTACGTCATTACAGCCGAGCACTGTGGAATGGGATCAGGCTCTATATTTATTTTTAATTACGAAAGTTCCAATTGCGATCCCAGCATAAACCCTGGAATGGGGCAAACCATTAGCCATTCTACTTTTAAAGCTTCCTTAGGAGAATCGGATTTTTTACTTCTAGAATTAAGTCAAAAACCTCCTCCCTCCTACGAAGCTTATTACGCTGGCTGGGATGCTAGAGATACTGTCTTTCTTAATGGTACCGCTATTCATCACCCTAAAAGAGATGTAAAAAAGATTTCATATACTGGAGATACCCTTATCAGTGATGCCTATAATGATGATCTTTTTTCTGACACTCATTGGATGACGCCTTCATGGCACTATGGTGCTACAGAGTCCGGTTCTTCAGGCTCTGGGTTATTTAATGAAGACCAACATTTTATCGGTCAACTTCAAGGTGGGGGTTCGCTCTGTGGAAATAACTTCCCCGATTTTTATGGAAAAACCTCCCATTCATGGGAAGGAAGAACACAAAACAATAGACAATTAAAACATTGGCTTGATCCCATCAACAGCAACCAAAAAATTCTGGAAGGAATGGATACGAAAACCCCAGCTTATTCCAATGATTTAAAGCTTATTGGTATTCACGGCCTTAAAAACTATTATTGTGATTCTACATTAAGACTGATGATTAATTTTAAAAATATGGGTTTGAATCCCGTTACTCAAGCTGAGATTCTTTTAAAGATTAACAATTGGGACACCCTTTTAACATGGACTGGAAATTTAAATCGCAGCGAGATAGGAAAAATTCAACTAGACAATATTGCGGTTGATCATGGAGCTAATGAACTCCAAGCTATTGTTCATCAAGTCAACAACCAAAGTGATGCACAGGCTATCAACGATACTGCTTTTCATTGGGTGCATTCCAATCAAAATCCAAAAATGGTTGAGGTGGAAATTAAAACAGATAATTACGGCTCAGAAACGGCATGGAACATTACAACAAGTAAAGGAATCGTAGTTTCTGAAGGAGGGTATTATTTTGACAGGAACGGGGGAAATGTATTTAATCATCAGGCTTGTTTATACGATAGCTGCTTTACCTTCAACTTGATTGATCTAGCTGGAGACGGTTTTAATGGATATTATGGAAATGGCTATGCATTAGTTACATACAATGGAGACACCTTAGTGTATGAGAATCAGTTTAGGCAATTTTCTAAGTCTATTAGATTTTGCCTAGACAGTTTAGTTGGAATTACTAAAAACAAGAAAATAGCTGATAAAGTTCTAATTTATCCTAATCCTGTTCTGAAAAATAGGATTATCAACCTCAAGAATACTCTTGAGTTAAATGAGTTGGTTTTGTATGATGTGAATGGAAGAAAGATAGATCATAAATTTTTATCCCAAAAACAAGGAGAGCTAAAGATTCAGCTAAATGTAGGTTTAAACTCTGGAATTTATTTTATCAAGTTAGTGAATAGTAGCGGAGAAGTTCATTTTCAAAAATTAATTCTAACGGAATAATTTAGAATATACTTTGCCATTTCCATTTGTAGAATACAGTGACTTTAACTGTTGCTCAGTGGAACTGATGCAGAGATTATTTCGTTTTTATATAATTTAATATTTTTCGCAAAATCAAAGTACATTAATACATTTTAAAAATTTGTTGTTTGAATAATTTCAATACAATTTAAATAACATTGACAAAGAAGGGGAAGAGTGATTTTATATATGCAGACACGCTTTTTTAGACGGTGTCTTTTGTAGATTCTTTTGGGACTTTCCCTTTCCGCTCCATTGCCACATTCCCCTACAAGAAAGCCTTAGCATTCAGTTTCTGCCTAGGTTTAACCTGAACTTGATGAAGGGTTAATACTTACTTTTCTCTTAATTTTTTTCAGATATTACCTCACGAACCCCTTGCCATCAATTAACGGTTCTAGTTAAAATAGATTCTTAGAAACTTTATACCTCTGGATAATGAACATGCATAGCAAACAAAATAGCTGCCTCAAAAATGGGGCAGCTATTTTTCAATTCTAATTTCTACAGAAATTATTCAAGTTCAAACAAGTCATTAGACAATTTTGGATTAATCTCTATAGTCTTTAACTCTAAATCCATTTCATTAGGACCTACAGTTTGATTTAAGTGATATGGAACGTATACTTTACCTATCTTCTTATAATCAGAATAAACACTTTCTTGAAAAACATTTCCCATTTCGCTTTCAAAAGTAGTTATTGATTTTACCAAATACTTACTTTTTACCGAATAGTAATTGGTTTGTACACTACCACTAGGCTTTTGAACATCAATAACATATACATCTTCCCCTTTTAGATTTGTAACTCCTTGAAGTTCTATTTTGTAAGTACCAGAAGTATAAACTAATTCAGGAAAAATTAAGGATTCATCTTTTATTCCTTTTACCTGCTTTTCATCCATATCTACTGTTTCCATTTGGCCAGTCATCGTCATTTGAACTACCTGACCTTTTGAGCCGTCAAATACCTGTTTTTGTAATTGCATTCCACTAGAAGACATGATGGATAGATATTGGCCGCTTTTACCATTATAAACCTCTACATCAATTGGCATTCCTTGTATGCTTGTAGCATAGATAGATTTTAAAGATTTCACTTTCTTTAAATTCTTCTGTCCACCTATGGCTTGAATATAATCCTCAAGCACAGATTGAGCTGTTACACCATCCGGTGCTTCTTTCATTTCACTTTCAGTAACTTCATTACCATAAGCATCATAATATACAATCTCTTTAGTTGGGCTGAATTTGGCAATCTTATCTGCAATTTCATTTTTATCACCAACAACTAAAATATAACCGTTAAATGGGTTAAAGTACTTCTTAGAAACCTCCTTAACATCCTCCAAAGTAACCGCTGCTACTTTTTCTAAATAAGTTTCATAATAATCCTTAGGAAGATCATTTTTATCAATACTAATTGCAAATCTTGCTTTTGTTTGAGGGTTTTCAAGACTGTATGCAAATGTTCCTACTCTATAGTTTTTAATCGTAGTCAACTCTTCTTCTGTGATTTTTCCGTCACGCATATTTATCAACTCCAATAAAGTTTGAGTAATGGCACTATCTGTAACTTCATTTCTAACCTTAGCAGTAGAATAGAAGTTCCCTATAATCTTATCGCTACTCAAAGAAGAACGTGCCCCATAAGTATAGGCGTGCTTTTCTCTTAAATTTAAATTCAATTTAGAAGTAAAACCACCTCCTAAAATCATATTGGCAATGGAAGCTGGAATAACATCTTTACTTCCTGGCAGAAGTTCTATCGTATTAAAAGTCATAATTACGGACTGTACTGCCCCTGGTTTATGAACAAAAGCTACTTGTATATTCTCAGGAACCTCTGGAGTTGGGAATTCCGTTGTTGGTACTTCGGCTTTTTCCCAATCTTTAAAGTACTTTGTAATTAAACTTTTAGCTTCTTCAAACTTAATGTCCCCAACCACAGCTAAATATGCAATGTTAGGACGATAATAAGTAGTGTAATACGCTTTTACATCGTCTAAAGTGATGTTATCTATTGTTTCTTCTGTCATCACTTCGCCATAAGGATGATCCTTACCATACAGCAAGACTCTTCTCACGTTAGAAGCAATGGCATCCGGCTCATTTAATTGAGATTTAACACTGGCTTTGTATTGAGTTTTTAACTTCTCTAACTCCTCTTCTGGAAACTTTGGTGTTTTCACAATATCTGCCATTATTTCTAATAAAGTTTCTTGGTGTTTAACTAGAGAAGATGCATACACCCCATAGGCCGAGGTGCTTAATCTTGCACCGATAAAATCAATACCAAAATCAATTTCATCCATGGTTTTATTTTCTGTCCCTTTACGCATCAAGTCACCAGCTAATTCTGATGCCCCAGCCTTATTGCCTTCTTTAATACCATCAATATCTAACTGAAGTGAAAAAGTAACCTTGGGCAATTTGTGATTCTCAACAACAAAAACTTTCAATCCATTATCTAAGGTAAAAGATTGTGTTTTACCTAAGTCTATTTTTGGTGCTGGACCTGGTTCAGGCATTACGCTCCGATCTACCTGTGCAAAGGAGGATAAAGCAAACAATAGGGAAAACGCACTTATTAATATTTGTTTCATAATCTATCTTTCTTGTATTTTATAAATTTCCTTTCGCAATTAATTTGCATTATCTGTTTTGGGCAAATAATACAGTACCACTCTATTAGTGTCATTTAAATACTTGTTAGCCACTTCCTTAATGTCTTCCCTACTTACTTTTAAATAACGCTCTAACTCCGTATTAATAAGGTTGGCATCACCAAAATATACATGGTAATTAGCCAAGCTCTCTGCTAATCCTTCAACGGAAGTATTTCTACTAATAAAGTCATTCTCTGCTTGATTTTTAAGTTTTTCATATTCTTCTTCGCCAATCAACTCCTCTTTTACTTTAGCAATTTCTTCGTTCATGGCTTCCTCTAACTCTTGAGCATCAACGCCCATGTTAGCAATTCCAAATATTAAAGCTAAACCCGGATCTTCTGTAGGCAATGGAAATGCCCCTACTCCAACAGCTTTTTGTTTTTCATTTTTTACTACCTTTTGAAATCTCGAACTTTCTCCTTGGGATAGTAATTGCGTCAACATGCTCATAGCATAATAGTCTTTTTCACCTTGTGCCGGCATATGATAACCCATTACTACTGCTGGTAATTGAATGTTATCATAAACAGTATCTCTTACTTCAGCTGTCTTTTTCGGTTCTACAATATTAGGCCTAGGAACCTCATGTGTCCCTTTTGGAATATCCCCAAAATATTCTTTAATCCATTTTTTAGCATCTTCAACATTAATATCTCCAGCAATCGATAAAGTAGCATTATTGGGAACATAAAATAAATCATAAAAATCTAAAAACTCTTGCAAAGAGGCCTTGTTTATGTATTCATCTGTTCCAGCTGGAGTCCAACGATAAGGATGCTCCACAAAAGCATGAGCAAAAGTTTGTGGTAAAATCGTACCGTAAGGTGTATTGTCATAACGCTGTTTGATTTCTTCTTTTACAACACCTCTTTGAGTTTCTACTCCTTCTGGATCAATATTGGCATGTAACATTCTTTCAGACTCTAACCAAAGTCCAAGCTTTAATTGATTGGACGGCAATACTTGATAATAATAGGTTCTATCAAAAGAAGTGTTTGCATTTAAAACTCCTCCGTTTCCTTGTACAATCTTAAAAAACTCCCCTCTTTTAATATTTTTTGAGCCTTCAAATAATAAATGCTCAAAGAAATGAGCAAAGCCTTGTCTTTCCGGATCTTCATTCTTTGACCCTACGTGATATAGTACAGCAACCGCAACTATAGGTGTAGAATGATCTTCATGTAAAATAACATGCAAACCATTATCTAAATCGAACTCGGTAAATTCGATATTTTTAGCATCTTGTGCAAATAGACCAAGTGCACCCATTAAACAAAATGCGATAAATAGTAATCTCCTCATATTATATATTTTATTGAATTATTTCTTTAAAGTTCAAAAGTACTGTTTTAAAATAAAAGAATAAAGATAATTCTGACTTGCGGTTGATATGTGGTATAAAAGGGAACGAAGGAAAAATTGAGAGTAAAGAAATCGAACATTAAATGCTTATTTTCAATCCGTCATAAGCTAAAAACACTTGTTTAGGAAGTTCTTTTTCAACTTCAGCATGTTTCCCCATTAAATGACTGATATGAGTTAAATATGCTTTCTTTGGTTTTAACTCTGTAATCAAAGCCAAGGCTTCCTCTAAATTAAAATGGGAAATGTGTTTCTTCTTTCTTAAAGCATTTAACACCAAAACCTCCAAACCTTTTAATTTCATCTTTTCCTTTTCTGAAATATAATTGGCATCAGTAATATAAGCCATATCTCCTACTCTAAACCCTAAGACTGGAAGTTGGTAATGCAAAACCTCTATGGGGGTGAATTGAACTCCCGCTACTTTAAACTCCTGGTTCTTAATGGTATGAAATTTAACTTGTGGCAACCCAGGATAATGAATTCCTGAGAATATATAATGGAACTCCCGGTGCAGAGCTTTTTGTACTCGCATACTTGCGTATATGTTCATTTCTCCACCGCCTTTTTTGAAATTAAAGGCACGAATGTCGTCCATACCCGCTACATGGTCTTTATGTTCATGCGTATACACCACAGCATCTAAATCTTTTACATTTTCTCGCAACATTTGCATCCTAAAGTCAGGTCCGGTATCAATTACAATGGTTTTCCCTCCCGTTTCTAATAAAATGGAACTTCTACTGCGCTTATCTTTAGGATGAATGGAAGAACACACCTCGCAATCACACGCAATCACAGGTACACCTTGGGAGGTTCCACTTCCTAAAATAGTAAGCCGCATAACTTTATTTATAAATTTTTAATAAAACTTCCATACATCTGTCCACCTCTTCTTTAGTATTGAATCGTCCAAAAGAAAAACGAACTGAAGGCCTATCCATAGGTGCACCTATGGCATTTAAAACATGAGACCCTATGTTGGTTCCCGAAGAACAAGCACTGCCACCCGATGCGCTTATCCCTTCAATATCTAGGCTATATAAAAACATTTCATCCATTTCAGTGGAAGGAAAACATACATTTAGTACTGTATATAATGAACCTTCTGATTCGGAATCTCCATTAAAAATAACTCCAGGAATCTCTTTCTTTAAAAGTTGAATCATATAACTTTTTAATCCTTGAATGTGCTTTTGATGTTTTTCAAGATTATCATAAGCTAATTCTAAAGCTTTTGCCAAACCTACTATACCATAAATATTTTCTGTACCTGCACGAAGGCTTCTTTCCTGTGCACCACCAGTAATCATAGGGTTGATTTTTATTTCCTTATCTAAATATAAAAAACCCACTCCCTTTGGACCATGAAATTTATGTGCAGAACAAGTGGCAAAGTGAATGTTACAAGCCTTAAAATCAAAGGCATAATGCCCCATAGTTTGAACGGTGTCCGAATGAAAATATGCATGGTAGTTACGACATAAATTCCCCACTTCTTTTAAGGGCAATAAAGTGGCAATTTCATTATTGCCATGCATCAAACTCACTAAAGTTTTCTTTTCTTCTTTTAGCAGCTCTTCCAAGTGATTTAAATCTACTTTCCCTTGATGGTTTATCTTAACATAATCTACATCAACGCCATGATTATTAAGATATTCTGCTGTATGCAAAACTGCATGATGCTCCAAAGGAGAAGTAATGATTCGCTCTACTTTTAAATCTTCTACTGCACAACGTAAAATCATGTTGTCTGCCTCTGTTCCACCAGAAGTAAAAAAGAATTCTGAGGGGGAAGAATTAAAGTACTGAGCTATTTTCTTTCTAGCCTTTTCTATATGAGAGCGCGCCGTTCTTCCATGAGCATGTATAGAACTAGGATTGCCATAACAATCTTTTAAAATTGGAATTATTTCTTTTACAACTAAGGGGTCTATCGGTGTTGTAGCAGCATTATCTAAATATATATTCATTACTTTATTAAATCAAATTTTTCACTTTATTCATTACTTCACTTGCAAGTTGATCTGCCGTTTCTTTGGAAGTGTTTTCTGCATATAATCGAATGATTGGCTCAGTATTAGACTTTCTTAAATGAATCCAAGAATTCTCAAACTCTATTTTCACTCCATCGATTAAATTAATCTTATAATTGGCATAAGCTTTCTGAATTTTTACCAACAAATCATCTACGTTAATCGTATTGTCTAACTCAATTTTATTTTTTGAAATATAATAAGCATTATATTCCTTTTTCAATTGAGAACAAGTCCCCTTGTATTTTGCTAAATGAGATAAAAATAAGGCAATTCCCACAAGGGCATCTCTACCATAATGAGATGCAGGGTAAATGATTCCCCCGTTGCCTTCACCTCCAATTACGGCATCTACTTCCTTCATTTTTGCCACAACATTCACCTCTCCAACTGCCGATGCAAAATACTGACAACCATTATTCTCTGCCACATCCCTCAAAGCTTTAGTCGAAGACAAATTACTCACGACACTCCCCTTAGTATGTTGCAACACATAATCGGCTACAGCCACTAAGGTATACTCTTCACCAAACATACTTCCATCTTCATTTATCAATGCCAAGCGGTCTACATCAGGATCCACGACAATACCTAGATCTGCTTGATGCTCTCGAACCGCCTTTGCAATTTCTGTTAAGTTTTCAGGCAGTGGCTCGGGGTCATGTGGAAACTCACCATTAGGTTCACAATACAGTTCTATAATATTTTTTACTCCTAAAGCTTTTAGTAAAGCTGGAACAAACAACCCACCTGTAGAGTTTACAGCATCTACTACAATTGTAAAATTTTTCTTTTGTATGGCTTCAACATCCACAAGGTCTAAAGCTAGAACTTCTTGAATGTGCTTATCTAAATACTCGTCATTTGTAATACATTTCCCTAGCTCATCAATCTCAGCATAAAATATTTCTTGATTCTCGGCAATCTCTAAAACTTCTGCCCCGTCTGCTGCAGAAATAAATTCTCCCTTGTGATTTAAAAGCTTTAAAGCATTCCATTGTTTAGGATTATGGCTGGCTGTGAGAATAATCCCTCCCGCAGCATTTTCTTTAGGGACCGCCACTTCAACTGTTGGCGTAGTAGAAAGTCCTAAATCTATTACATCTATTCCTATGGATTGCAATGCCCCAACAACGATTCGATTGACCATCTCCCCACTTTTACGTGCATCACGTCCTATAACTACCTGAATCTTTTTTTGTGAATTCTTGCTTTTTAGCCAACTTCCATAGGCTGTTGTAAACTTTAATAAATCAAAAGGAGTAAGGTTATCCCCTACTTTTCCACCAATTGTTCCTCTTATTCCTGAAATAGATTTTATCAATGTCATAATTCTGTAATTTTGCAATACAAAAGTAGGAAATTTGAAAGCTATATTCTTGTTAATTTCTTTGTGAATAATACAGAGAGAAATTTGTCAAGAATATCTTTATATTGCTAAACTTTGTTAGTAGTTGGTGATTTTATATAATATATGGATAACGATTTTAGTTTTAACCCAGATAACTCTTCAATCAAGAATATCGTCAAAAAATATGAAGAAATGCTCTCTTTAAAAGAGGCCTTCTTTTTTGATGTTAGCGAATTTGAAGATATTTTAAATTATTACACAGAAGAGAATGAGACCTCTAAAGCACTTGAGGTGGTAAAATATGCTTTAAGTTTACATCCCAAGTCCGATACTTTACTTCTAATCTGTGCCCAATTATATGTTTCTATTCATCAACCCCAAGAAGCACTAAAATTCTTAAATCTAGCAGAAGAAATTGCACCTTTTGATATTGACTTGCATTATACGAAAGCTACAATTTTTAGTCAACTAAGGCAGACTAACAAAGCAATTGAACAATACAAAAAAGCTTTAAAATTTACCGATGAAGATGAAAAGGAAGATCTTTTATTGCAATTGGCTTTTGAATATGAAAATGCTTCTAGGTATGAAGATGCCATAGAAACCCTAAAAGAAATCCTTAGGATTAGCCCAGAGAATGAAATGGCACTTTATGAATTGGGCTTTTGCTATGATCATATTGACCAAGTAGAAAAAGGGAAGCAATTCTTCCTTTCTTTTATTGATGAATATCCTTATTCCTACATTGCTTGGTTTAATTTAGGAATTACGTATGGAAAATTAGATTTAATGGAAAAAGCCATTGAAGCTTATGATTATTCCATAGCAATTAAAGAAGATTTTACTTCTGCTATCATCAATAAAGCTACATCCTTTGCTGATATAGAAGAATATGACAAAGCAATAGCTTGTTATCAAGAAGCTTTACAATACGATAAAGGTGACCCCATTATTTATTCTTTTATCGCCGAGTGCTATGAAAAGATGGAATATTACGATAGGGCCATTTATTATTATAGAAAAGTTATTTCTGTAGACAATTATATAGCAGATGCTTGGTATGGTTTAGCTAGCATACACTATGAGTTAGGAATGGATAAAAAGGCACTCTCTTATATTGATGAAGCAATTGAGAGAGACCAAACTCATAGTGATTATATCCACCTAAAAGCCGATATTTTAATCCAACTTAATTACACCGAAGAAGCCCTGTCACTTTATCAAAAGGTTTTAGAATATAATGATGAGGACGAAGACATCTTTATTGATTTGGCCACTGCTACCCAAAGTGTCTTTTCTCTAGAACTTGCTATAGAAGTGTTCTTAGAAGGAATTAATAAACAACCTCAAAATGCCAAGTTAATGTATAACTTTGTGGCTTTCCTTTTTAAAAACAAAAAGGGTGTTTTAGCTATGCATTATTTAAACATTGCTCTTGAAAGTTTTTATGATGATTATATGGAACTTTTCGATGTTTATGAAGAAGTTAAAAACAATAAAGAAATTATCAATTTGATAGAATCTTACAAAAAGTAGAGTATGAATATTAAACTCCCACATCTCCCAAATCGTAAAAGTAAGCCAAGAGAAAGTGGGCTTACTATGATGATGGATAAGGGGCTTAGTTTGCGACAAACAGAGGATTTTATTGATGCTGCAGCTGAATACACTGATGTTGTTAAATTTGGTTTTGGCACTTCTTACCTTACTAAGAATCTTAAAGAAAAAATACAACTATACCATAATGCAGGGTTAAAGACCTATGTTGGTGGCACCCTCTTTGAAGCTTTTATTATCAGGGGAATGTTTGATGATTATCAAAAGTTCTTGGATAAGTTTGGTTTTACAGTCTCCGAAGTATCTGATGGTTCTATTAATTTAGACCATGGACTAAAATGTGAATACATTCAAAAGTTAAGTAAAAATTTTACCGTTTTTTCTGAAGTAGGATCTAAAGAAGAAGGAATTTTAATTAGCCCTAATAAATGGATTAGCATGATGGAAGCTGAGTTAAAAGCTGGTTCTTGGAAAGTAATTGCGGAGGCTAGAGAAAGTGGAAACGTAGGTATTTATAGACCTAATGGAACGGCACATGTATCTTTAGTAAATAAAATAACCTCTAAAATTGACATTGAAGACGTACTTTGGGAGGCACCAAAAAAAGCACAACAAGTATGGTTTATTAAACAATTTGGAAGTAATGTCAACCTTGGTAATATTGCACACAATGAAGTTATACCATTAGAAACCCTTAGAATTGG
This sequence comes from uncultured Flavobacteriales bacterium, assembly GCA_964552035.1. GTDB lineage: Bacteria > Bacteroidota > Bacteroidia > Flavobacteriales_E > Vicingaceae > CAZKFN01. The sequence continues at coordinate 16,688 of CAZKFN010000015.1, read as the reverse complement.
ATTAAGAGGTGACACATTTTTCGACTTTCTTCCTGAAGAAATTTCTAAAAATACGATAGAATAATGTTTAAAAAGATTAATGCTGAAGCACTTAAAGAAAAAATTAATTCTAACAACCCCCCTCTACTTATCGATGTTAGAGAGGAGTATGAATTCGAGGATGGCAGTATTACCGAAACTAATATTCCCATGGGAGAAATTTTAAGCCAAACCCAATACTTGGCACAACACAACAGCATTGTTCTATGTTGTGCCAGTGGAAAACGTTCTAAGGCCACTGCCTTTCATTTAAGCCAAAAATTGGACCATTGTGAAGTATTTACTTTGATCGGTGGATTAGAAGCTTATAATCAGTTGAAATAAATGAGGGATTCTATTAAAGCACGACTCCAGCTTGTTTTAAAAGGGATTGGCATGGGTGCCGCTGATATTGTACCTGGTGTTTCTGGTGGTACAATAGCACTTATCACAGGTATATATGAAGAGTTGATTGATTCTTTAAAATCATTTAGTACTGTTTTACCTTTTTTTAAAAGAGAAGGTTTAAAAGCAAGCTGGAAACATATTAATGGAAGCTTTCTCATCACCCTTTTTAGTGGTATAGCTGTTAGCTTTTTAGGTTTAGTGCAGTTTATAGAATATGCACTTGAACATCAACCCATTTTACTTTGGTCTTTCTTTTTTGGTTTAATTCTCGCTTCCTGCTACTTTGTTGCAAAAATTATTAAAAAATGGTCTACGGCAACACTAATACTTTTAATTTCAGGAGCATTAATCACCTACTTTATCACAGGAATAAGCCCTGCTGAGACTCCAGATAGCTTATGGTTTGTGTTTATTTCTGGAATGATTGCCATTTGTGCCATGATTCTACCTGGAATATCAGGTTCTTTTATTTTGCTTCTTCTCGGTAAATACAAATACATGATTTCTGCTTTAAGCAATCTTGATTTTACTGTAATTTTCACTTTCATGGCTGGCTGCGTCATAGGAATTTTAAGTTTTAGTCATTTACTTTCTTATTTGCTTAAAAAGTACCATGATCTTACCATTGCCTTTTTAACGGGTTTCATGTTGGGTTCACTCAATAAAATTTGGCCTTGGAAAATTACTACTAAATG
>CAZKFN010000015.1:0-15557 GCA_964552035.1 uncultured Flavobacteriales bacterium | reverse complement strand
TATAGACCGTCATGGAGTTGAAATTCCTATTTTACAAGATAATGTGTTACCTGCCAATTTCCCTGGAAATCCCGAGCTTATCCCTGCCATTCTGATGGCAATAATAGGTGCAGGCTTAATTATTATTTTAGAAGTGATAGCCCAAAAAACTGAGAATAAATCTGTGTAATGCGAAAATTTGGGTTAATCGGTCTACAACTCTCCCATTCTTTCTCTAAAAAGTACTTTGATAATAAATTTAAAGTAGAAAAAATAGAGCACACTCAATATGAGCTTTATGAATTAAATACTTTGGATGAATTAATACAGCTTATTGAAGATAACCCTCAATTATTGGGATTGAATGTAACCCTTCCCTATAAAGAAAAAGTTCTTCCCTTTATGGATGAATTAAGCCCCATTGCTCAGACAGTAGGAGCGGTAAATACCATTTCTATACAAAGAAATTCTAATAAAAAGGCTTACCTAAAAGGGTATAATACGGACGTAATAGGTTTTCAAGAAAGTTTAAAACCTTTTCTAAAACCACAAAATAAACAGGCTTTAATTTTTGGTACCGGAGGAGCTTCTAAAGCCATTGCCTATGCTTTAAATCAATTGAGAATAACTTATCGATGGGTAAGTAGAAATCCCAAAAATGAAAAGACTCTTTCATACAAAGCTATTACTGGCGACCTATTAAGCCCACACCTATTGCTTATAAATTGCACTCCCTTAGGTATGTATCCTAATATAGAAGGACATCCTCCTTTCCAATTAGATTTAATTCAAGACACCCACCTTGTTTACGATCTTATTTACAACCCTTTAGAAACTACATTGTTAAAAGTGTCTCGAGAAAAGGGAGCACAAAGTATTAATGGGCTATCCATGTTAGAGTTACAAGCCGAGGCTGCTTGGAAAATATGGAACAATTTACGTTAATACTTAATCCAGCCTCATTAAATTAGCTTTGATTTTGTATTGATCAACCAATTCTTGAGTAAACTTATTATGACCATAAGGAATAAGAATGGTAAATTTGCTGTCTCTCATGTCAGCAATGGTAGAAAGCAATTTCCACTTACTTACCAATCGCGTTATATCATTTGTCTTTTGAGCGATTTCAAAATAACACACGCCTTTATGATTTTTAGCTGTTAAGTCTGGAGTATATTCAACATCACTTTTCTTTTGACTAAATCCTATAGGATTATCAAAACCATCTAAGGATGTTTTTATTTCATCAAAGCCTCTTGATTGAAGACGTTTTACTGCTTTTTTTAATAGTTCTTTAAATTTTTCTGTAGATTTTGATTCTGCTAACATATTTCCAATACAATTTAAGGGCTGAAAAATCTCAACCTACTATATTTATGCAAGAATCACTCCAAAGTTGGTATTATTCCCTACCTAATCGACGTAACATGCGCACATGAGAAGCAAATGCCTTTATAAAAGTTTTCTCTGTATGGTATGGCATATTATATTCCTGTGCAGTTTTTTCTACAATTGGGGCTATTTTTCGATAATGAACATGACTAATATGGGGAAATAAATGGTGTTCAACTTGATAATTTAAGCCCCCAATTAACCAAGTTAACACTGGGCGTTTACTTGCAAAGTTCAAAGTCGTTTGCAATTGATGAGCTGCCCACTGATTATTAACACTTCCATCTTTAGGCAATGGAAATTGAGTGTCTTCCATAACGTGTGCCAATTGGAAAATTACAGCCAGACTTAAACCTGCTACAAGATGAACGGTAATAAATCCTATAATTAATTGTATCCAGCTGATGTCCATTAACCATAAAGGCAACACAACCATGTAGGTGAAATAAATGACTCTAGTCGTAATAATAATGGTCAATTCCTTACCAAAAGAAGTCTTAAGTTGCTTGTATAATCCAATTTTTTGATAGCGAACGGAATCTTTAAAGTCTTTCATAAACGTCCATGATAGGGTCATTAAGCTATAAAAAAACCAAGCATACAAGTATTGATATTTGTGAATTCTTTTTACCTCTGAGTGGGGAGAAAAACGAAGAAATGGAGGAGTATCGATATCTTCATCATAACCTTCAATATTTGTAAAAGAGTGGTGTAAAATATTGTGTTGTGCCTTCCAGTTATTGACATTACCTCCTAGGAAGTTGATAGAAAATCCTGCTACATCATTCAACCATTTTTTCCTAGAAAATACCCCATGATTGGCATCGTGCATTACAGAAAGTCCAATACCTCCCATTCCTAATCCCATGAGAATACACATTCCAAACAACATCCACGGGTTTGTTACTACTCCAAAAACCATTAATAAATAAGGAACTGCATAAGCAGATAGCATAAATAATGCTTTTATTTTAATACGGATTCCACCTGTTTTAGGTAATTTCCTTTCTTTAAAATATTCGTTAACCCTTTTGTTTAAAGTTCTTACAAAGTCAGTTTGATCTTTATTTATAAAACGGATTGGCTTGATTTGATTCATATAAAATAATTATAATTTATACAAAGATACTAAGAAAGAAAAGCTAATTGGATAATTACCTCCACAACTTAAGTTGTTTTATCAACATTATTAAAAATACTGTCTTTTAAGCTTTATTCCTTAGTTCTTTTAAAATTTCATTTTGTTCTTTCATTATACCTTTAAGGTCGGTCAATAACTGAATATCCTTTGGTTTAACTACTTTTTTATTTGAAGTGTCTTGGGCTTTCACTCTTAATTGATTAGCCATTTTTACAACCACAAAAACACACAAAGCAATGATAAAAAAGTTAATCAATTGGGTAATTAGTGTGCCATATTCAATAGCTACTTGCTCTTGGGTTACCTTGTCCCCTTCTATTATTGCATGCCTTAAAATTAATTTTTTATTTTCAAAATTAATCCCATTTGTCAATAGGGATATAGGAGGCATTATAATCTTCTTTACGATTGTATCTATAACCGTATTAAAGGAAGCTCCAATAATAACTCCTACGGCTATGTCAATCATATTACCTCGAATAGAAAATTCTCTAAATTCTTTAAAAAAATTAGCCATATTTTTTAAATTCTATTTTAACGTTACAACATAAGATTAGATGCTATAAAATCAGAAAAAATAAATTTTACTACTTATAGTTAAAGTCAAATATAATAGGGTTGGGATTATATGTAAAAGGTTACTTAAAATAATTGCCATTGATTTTATTTAGCGTAGTTAACAGCTCTTCTTTCTCGAATTACGGTAACCTTTACCTGTCCTGGATAAGTCATTTCTGTTTGAATCTTTTGAGCAATATCAAATGAGATCTTATCTGCTTCTGCATCGCTAATTTTTTCTGATTGAACAATAACTCTTAGTTCCCTCCCAGCTTGAATAGCATAGGCTTTTTCTACACCTTGATGAGACATCCCAAGGGTTTCTAATTCCTTGATACGGTTAATATAGGATTCAACTATTTCTCTTCTAGCCCCAGGCCTAGCACCGGAAACGGCATCACATACTTGTACAATTGGAGCGATTAAAGAAGTCATTTCTATTTCATCATGATGTGCTCCAATAGCATTACATACTTCAGGTTTTTCTTTATATTTTTCAGCCAGTTTCATTCCCAATAAAGCGTGCGGAATTTCTGGTTCATCATCTGGAACTTTTCCAATATCGTGCAACAACCCTGCACGTTTAGCTAATTTTGCATTTAACCCAAGCTCAGCAGCCATGGTAGCACAAAGGTTAGCTACCTCTCTGGAATGTTGTAATAAGTTCTGCCCATAAGAAGAACGGTATTTCATTCTTCCTACCATCCTCAATAATTCTGGATGCAGACCGTGAATTCCAAGGTCTATACAAGTCTTTTTTCCAATGTCTATAATTTCATCCTCTAATTGTCTTTTGGTCTTTTTGACTACTTCTTCAATTCTTGCAGGATGAATTCTACCGTCTGTAACCAATTGATGTAGAGCTAAACGAGCTGTTTCTCTACGAACTGGATCAAAGCAAGATAAAATAATGGCTTCTGGAGTATCGTCTACAATTATTTCTACGCCGGTTGCTGCTTCCAAAGCTCGAATATTTCTTCCTTCTCTACCGATGATTCTACCTTTCATATCATCGGAGTCAATATTAAAAACCGAAACAGAGTTTTCTATAGCCTGCTCTGTTGCGACCCTTTGTATCGTCTGGATAACAATTTTTCTAGCTTCTCGATTGGCATTGATTTTTGCTTCTTCCACCGTGTCTTTAATGTGAGCCATTGCTTCAGTCTTAGCCTCTTCTTGGAGCACTTGAATCAATTGTTCTTTAGCTTCTTCAGCAGAAAGCCCAGCAGCTTTTTCAAGTAATTCTACCTGTTTACGATAATTTTCATCCAGTTCTTCTTGCCTCTTTTGAGCCAGTTCTAATTGATGCTCAAGATTACCTTTTATAGACTTTAATGTATTATCTTTTTTATTAACTTCCTGAAGTTTCTTATTTAAACTGCTCTCCTTATTTCTAATGCGCTTTTCAATCTCAGAAATTGCTCGCTCTCTAGCATGCACTTCCTTTTCGTGCTTTTCTTTTAGCTGTAAAAATTTTTCTTTAGCCTGAAGAATTTTATCTTTTCGAATTACCTCACCTTCAGCTTTTGCTTCCGCTAAAAGGGCATTTGCTTTTTTTATTCCTCTTTGTTTGGCAAGCAATGTTGTTATTGCATACCCAAGTAATACACCTACAACTATAGCTACCCCTACACTTATTATATCCATTCCTTAATTTCTCAATATTTTAATGCATAAAAAAAACCCGTACAAATTTGTTGGAAAGTGTAAACCCCTAAAATATGAGGATCTGAATTTCTCCGAATACTGCAAACTTCCGACGTCCCTTTTATAGATAAAAAGAATCACCACTTCTAGGTGGGTTAGTAAGGCCTGTTTTTAGCATCGCTAAGCAAAATTCATGTTTGTATAAGTGTTGAGTTTACCAAACATAACAAACTTGCACGGGCAGGTTTTTCCGACCAAGCCGGAATATTTATAAGAACGTTAAAGATCGATTTCAACCAAATCTATCAATTCTTTAATTTTATTCACCGAAAGGGTATCCATTTCACTGCTTTCTTCTTCCAACCTAACCTTCTCCACACTAAACTTTAAAGCACTCATTGCCAGCAAATCTTGAGTATCCTGTACGGCATATTTCTGTTCGTATTCTTGAACTTTCTTATTAATCATATTAGCCGCCTTTCTCACATACTCCTCTTCCTCCATAGAGGAAACTGTCATAGGATACACCCGATTGGCTATGGTTACATTTATAGATTGACCCTTTACGGACATTTCTCTTATTGATTTAGTTGAGAGATGCATTTATCTACCTCCCGAACAATTTCATTTATCTTTAATTTCATTTCTGCACGCTCCTCCTTTGATACCTTCCCCTTTGCAATGCGCAAAATTTGATTTCTCTCCTCCAAAGTCAACAGTTGTTCATTTAACTGTTTATTTTCCTTTTGAAGTTGTGCTATTTCATTTCTAAAAACTTCTACCTCGGTAGTAAGAGCTCGCTTCTGTTCTAAAAGTATCAACACCTTTGACTCTAATTTATTTACAAGATCAGAAAAGGAACTCATGGCTTTTATCATTTACACTAAGCATAACAAAGATAATTATTTTTTGTCGATTTGAAATAGCTATTCCTATATAATTATATAATTTCTATTTTTCTTCCCTTACCTTTGTAAGCGATTCTTAATATACTATCGCCATTGAATTAAACTTATGAAATATCTCTTTTCAATTTTCCTGCTTATTCTTTTTAAACTCACAATTGCTCAAGAAGAATTCCCGAAAAACTATTTTATATCCCCTGTAAAATTTCCAATTTACCTTGCTGGGAATTTTGGAGAATTGAGAAATAATCATTTTCATGCAGGTTTAGATATTAAAACCCAGGGAGTTATAGGTAAAGAAGTTTATGCTGCTGCCGAAGGCTATGTTAGTAGAATCAACGTTTCTCCTTATGGTTATGGAAAAGCGCTTTACATCACCCACCCCAATGGATACACCACTGTATATGGGCACCTAAATCAATATAGCGAAAAAATAGAAGCCGTAGTAAAGGCAAGACAATATCAAAAGGAATCTTTTAATATTGCAATCTATCTCATGCCCAATGAAATTAAAGTGCAAAAAGGGGAGTTAGTTGCCTACTCTGGAAATACGGGAGGCTCTGGAGGTCCACATCTCCATTTTGAGATTAGAAAATCCAGCAACAGCCACCCATACAATCCCTTATTTTTTGGTTTTGATATTAAAGACCAGCGTGCAGCTGAAATATATTCCATTAAAATTTACCCCTTAGATGAGCATTCATTAATTTTTGGAAAAAATGAAGCAAAACGCTTTGTAGCAAGTGGGCAAAATGGGAAGTATAGACTAAATACCACTCAACCTATATCTTTGATTGGAAACTTTGGTTTTGGAATAGAAAGTATTGATAGAATGGATGAAACCCACAATACTTATGGATTACATAACGTAAAACTTTGGTTGGATAGCAGCTTAATTTTTGAACAAGAAATTAAAGAGTTTGCCTTTGATGAAGGTAGATACTTAAATGCACTTATAGATTATGAATTCTATATGAAAACTAAAAAGAGAATTCAACGTAGTTACCGTTTAGCTGGTAATAACCTTCGTTTCTTTAAAACTCTGGTAAATAATGGGGAAGTAAAGATTAAGGATGGAGATGAAGTTAAAATGACTTATCATCTCTCCGATTATCACGGCAATGTAGCTCAATTAAACTTTGATTTATTTGGTGCAGCAATGGAAAATAATACTCCTGTTTCTCCTATAAAAGAAGGAGAAACAAAAAGACATTTTTCATATCGAGAGAAAAATACCTTTATGCGCGACAACCTCTTGTTGGTTATCCCACCGTATGTTTTATATGAAGATTTACTTTTTACCTATAAAAAAGAGGAAGATCACCCTAAATTAGTTTCACCGCTTTATTGGATTCACAACCACTACACCCCACTTCACTCTTATATTGATATTTCCATAAAGCATGGGAATTTAACAGAAAAACAAAAAAAACAAGCTTTAATTGTCAGCACAACTAATGGGATAGGTTTTACAGCTGAAGGTGGAAATTGGAATGGCGATAATATTAGTGTGAAAACAAGAAGTTTTGGCGGCTATGGCATTGCTTTGGATAGTATTCCACCAAGAATTACTCCTTTAAATATTTTTCCTAATGCCAATATGAGTAAAAAAGGAAGTATAAGAATTAAAGTTTCAGATAATCTTTCTGGAATAAAATCCTATAGGGCTGAAGTGGATGGAGAATGGATTTTAATGGAATATGAGCCTAAGCAACAGCTCTTGTTTCACAACTTTGACGGAAGAATAAAAGAAGGTCTACATCAATTTAAAATTGTCGTTTCTGACGGGGTAGGAAATAAATCTACTTATGAATCTTCTTTTATAATATAATTTTAAGAACTATATATAGGAATACTTTTAAAATAATAGGATAAATTTGAATTATGAGAAGAATTTTATTGTACTTGACCTTTAGTTTTTTATCGCTAAGCACTTTATTAGCCCAAAATGATGAAAATTTAATTCAATTCTCTGGAATAGTAGTCAATTCAGATAGCATCACCCCCATTCCCTTTGTTACAATTATGATAAAAAACACGTATCATGGAACAACAGCTGATTATTATGGCTATTTTTCTTTTGTAGCAACCAAAGGAGATACCATAGTGTTTTCTTCTGTTGGTTATCAAAAATCAGAATATACCATTCCGGATACTCTTACGGGAAAATATTATTCTTTGATTCACACTATGAACAATGATACGGTTCAAATTGAAACCGTCAAAATCTATCCTTGGCCAACACCCAGTCAATTTAAAGAAGCTTTTCTAAACTTAGAAATACCGGATGATCAAATGGACATTGCCCGCAAAAATTTGGCTGCAGAAAAACTTGCTGAATATGCTCAAGAAATGCCCATGACAGCTAGTATGAATTATAAATGGCAAGTACAACAAAGACAATCACAACTGTATTATGCAGGGCAATTTAGACCTAATAATCTCTTAAACCCTATTGCTTGGGCTAAGTTTATTGAGGCATGGAAAAGAGGCGATTTTAAAAGAAAGTAATTCTTATTCATAAGCCGTATAAATATGTCTGCCATTTATTTAAAAATTAATAACCTCCTCAGAAAGAAACTTAAAAAATATCTCTATAGATTTCTTATTATTATAGGAATCAGCAGCTGTATATTTATAGGATTAGCTTTTACTTCTATTCCTTTTTATGCTTATCATTCTCTTGCAGCTACAGACAAAGCTTTAGAAAATGAAGCAGATGTTATTGTTATTATGGGTGGTGATGGTATGCCTTCTCCTAGTGGGTTAATGCGAATTTATCATGCAGCTCTTTTATTAGAGGAAAACCCAAATGCAAAAATCATAATTGCACAACCTACCAATAAATACGATACTACTCAACAATTAGATTTGATGCGAAAAAATCTTATTTCCATAGGGGTAGATTCTTTAAAAGTAGCGTATGCAACAAAAGGGTATAATACTAGGACTCAAGCTATAGACCTTGCAAACCTTGTTCCTTTAGATCATCATATACTTATCGTAAGTTCGGCAGAACACATTTATCGCTCTATAAAAGCTTTTGAAAAAGTAGGCTTTAAAAATGTAGGAAGTGGTGCTGCTTTTGATTCTCCCATTGAAGAAGAAAGTTTAAAGAGAAAACAAAAGGATGACAATCGTATTCAAAACGTTACTTTACGCTATAATTTCTGGAATTATATGCAATATGAAATTCGTGTAATAAGGGAATATTTTGCAATTGTATATTACTGGCTTAAGGGTTGGATTTAAGCCAGTAATTGTGCATGCCAACTCTCTTTAACCGGCACTTCCCAAGCTGTTTCAAAATCGTATATAGTTTCCACAAGATTGTTAAACACCAAGGTATCTTCTCCAAGCTCACCATTAGACAATGCTTCTTGGAAGTCTTCTATTTTCATGGAAGCTATTTTGTCTTTATTTCTATAAGCAATATTCAATCTATCAAATAATTCTATTTGATAATCATTCCCAATACTCTTAATAAAATTGATTGAAGTATCAATGGAGCAACCCGAGGCAATAACTTTGCTTTCATCAGCAAATAAAACAATAAACCTATTGTAAAAAACAGATAAGGCTGCGCTTAAATCTTCTCCATGAGCGGCCCAATCCTCTACAAAGGCCTCACCCTTTTGAGTAATTTCTTCTACTTCTTTATCGGTAAACTCTCGATTTGATTGGTAAACCCAAACTCTACTATCTTTAGGTAAATTCTTGTAATTCATAATGCTTCTTTTATAACTTTACAGTACAACAGTTAAAACTCATCAGTTGTTTTCATCGATTAAACCATTGCTTGTAGCAATAAGTTCTGCTAAATCCATAATTTTTGTTTTCTTTTCCATTCCTTGGCTTTTAGCTCCATCGGTCATCATGGTCATACAGAAAGGGCAAGCTGTAGCAACGATATCTGCTTTAACTTCTTTGACATCTTCCATTCGTTCATCGTTAATTTCCTTTCTCCCCGGCTCAGATTCTTTAAAAATTTGTGCTCCACCGGCACCGCAGCAAAACCCTTTTTCTTTAGAACGCTTCATCTCAACGATGTTGGTATCCAAAGTCTCTATAAGCGATCTTGGTGCTTCATATTCTCCATTTCCTCTTCCTAAATAACAAGGATCGTGGAAAGTAATTGTTTTACCTTCAAATCCTCCCCCCTCCACTTTTAATTTTCCTTCAGCTATCAAAGACTGAAGAAATTGAGTATGGTGCATAACTTCATAATTTCCACCCAGTTGAGGATATTCATTTTTGAAAATATTAAATCCATGAGGGCAGGTTGTAACTATCTTCTTTACATTGTATGCATTTAAAATCTCAATATTAGCCATAGCTTGCATTTGGAAAAGAAACTCATTTCCAGCCCTTTTTGCTGGATCACCAGTACAACTTTCTTCTTTTCCTAAAATTGCGAAACTTACTCCTATGCTATTTAATATTTTTACAAATGCACGGGTTATTTTTTGTGCTCTATCATCAAAGCTACCAGCACATCCAACCCAAAATAAAACTTCTGGGTTTTCTCCACTAGCCAGCATTTCAGCCATTGTTCTTACTTCTAAATCTTCTAATGCCATTTTGTATATCTTCTAGGTTAATTTCATGATTATTTTCCTGCCCATTTACCACGTTCTGAAGGTGGAAATTGCCAAGGCGCTCCGTTGTTTTCAATATTTGAAAACATTGAATTTAATTCTGCTGGTGCTTTAGAATCTTCCATTATTAAAGACCTTCTCATTTCCATAATAATAGACAAAGGGTCTATTTCCACTGGGCAAGCTTCTGTACATGCATTACATGTTGTACAAGCCCAAAGTTCTTCTTCCAAGATATAACTTCCCAGCAAGCTTTTGCCATCGTCGTAATCCCTTCCGTGTTTATCGATATTTCTTCCCACCTCTTCTAGTCTATCTCTAGTATCCATCATTATTTTTCGAGGTGAAAGCAGTTTCCCAGTTTGAGCTGCAGGGCACTCATTCGTACACCTACCACATTCTGTACAAGAATAGGCATCCATCAATTGTTTCCAGCTTAAATCTGTTACATCTTTTGCTCCAAATCGCTCTATAGGCACATCGGATTCAGGAGGTGCAGCATATGGGTCTGCATTGGGATCCAACATCATTTTAACTTCGTCGGTTACCCTGCTCATATTAGGCATCGCTCCACGTGGTTCTAGTTTGGAATAGTATACATTGGGAAAAGCTAGTAAAATATGGAAGTGTTTTGAATAAGGTAAATAATTCAAAAATAATAAGATTCCAACAATGTGAAACCACCAAGCACCTCTTTCAATGGTTATTAAAGAAGCATCTGAGAATCCAGAAAACCAAGGTGCAAGTGCTGAGCTGATAGGAAATGCTCCCGCTTCGGCATAATGACCAACTTCACGACCTTGTAATACCAAATCCGCTCCATTCATACTTAAAAAGGCAACCATTAAGAGAATTTCTGTAATTAAAATAAGATTGGCATCCGTTTTAGGCCATTTTGTCATTTCTCTAAAATTAAAACGACTGATGTTTAAAAAGTTTCTTCTAATTAAGAAAATCAAACAGGATAGTAAAACTAGAAGGGCTAAAATTTCAAAAGATCCAATCAACACATTATATAAACTTCCTAAAGGAGCTGCAAATAAACGATGCGTCCCTAAAATACCATCTAAAATAATTTCTAGTACTTCTATATTGATAATAATAAACCCTAAATAAACAAGAATGTGGAGGACCCCTGCTATGGGTTTTTTCACCATTTTAGATTGCCCTAAAGCTATTCTTGCCATTTTCTGCCAACGCTCCTTTTTGCGATCTGAACGATTTAGTGGTCTTCCTAATTTTATATTTCGAATTATGGTTTTTACATTTTTAGCAAACCATAAACTCATACCCAGTAAGATAAGTATGAATATTATATTTGATACTCCCATAATAAATTTCAATTTTTAGTTCTCTTTCTTCCCCTTATCCCTTCTTCCAAAGATAGAGAAATGAACGTAACGCTCGGGATTTAATCGCATATCTATTAACAATTTGTCTAAATCATCTGCAGCAACTTCTAAATTACGATAGAGGGTATCATTATTAAGTAGCTGTCCCAGAGATCCTTCTCCATTATTGATCTTTTCAACTATTAAGGAGAAGTCATTCATTACCTCAGAGGCATTAGCAATTGTCCCTTTTAGGTTGGATACAGCAAGAGAGTCAGTAATCCTCTCTACATTTATCAATGTCTTACTCAAGGTTTCATTATTTTTAGCTAAGTTAGTTGTGATTGATTCAACATTTACTAAAATACCATGAAGGCGTTCTTTTTCGCTTTCAACTATACCATGCATGCTTAGCATGGTCTTCTCAAAGGATTCTATAGAGTTTTTGATACTTGTAAAGCTGGAGCCTAAGTCATCCCTAGCTTCTTTATTAAAAATAGTACTAAATATGGACACCGTTGAGTCAATTGTTCCTATCAATCCTTCTGCTTTTGATTTTAAAGGAGCAATTTGTTGGTTAACTGCCTCTGTTAATGACATTTCCACTTCTGATATCAGTGTGTCTTTTTCTTGAGCTAATAGATCAGAAGTTCCAATCAGCAGATTAATGGATTTACTTCCCAAAAGGTCCGAGCTGACAATTCTTGCTTTGGTATCTTCAGGGATTCTAAGACCTTCTTCTTTAATAGAAAAAGAAACTAACAATCTACCAGAAAAATCTTGTAAAAATTTTACATCTAAAATTTGTCCAACTTTATATCCATTGACAATAACCGGATCAGATATCCCCAATCCATCTACATGATCATATAGCGCATAGAATACTCTGTTGCTCTTAAATAGATTAATTCCTTTCAAGTAGTTTGCACCCCAAAACAATAATTTTAAGCATATTACTACTACTGCGCCAATTTTAACTTCCTTACTTATTTTCATTTGTACGAAATTAACTAATTATCTTTCTTTAAAAGCTTAACTGCTTCATCAACTTGAATTCTTTTCCCATTATAAAAGGCAATAATAAACGCTTCATGAAAACCTTTTTCTTTCACCTCTTCTTTTAACTTAATCGCTCTATCCCAATTAGGAACAGCTCCATAGGTATATCTATACACTCCTTTTGTTTCAGTATAACGAACGCCCTTAAGTCCATTAAAGTTTTCAGGAGAAGTATCTATTTTATTGCCGCTACTGGCCAATTGAACTTTAAAAACTAACCCCTTAACCTCTTCCTCTGTAATTTTTCCCTCTTTCATTTGTTTATCCACTTCCTTGAATACAATAAACTTTGATTTATGTTCAATGTCATTCTTGTAATCTCTAAAAGCTCTAAAAATAGCAGAAGCAATGTAATCCTGTCCGATATCCGAAGTTAAAAATTTTTCTTCTTCAGGGTTGGTTAAAAATCCTGTTTCTATTAATACAGCAGGCATAGTCGTTTGATGTAAAACAAGGAAAGGCGCCATTTTCACTCCTCTATCTCTCCTACCTACTCTTTCTCTAAATTGATGTTGCACTAATTCGGCAAAATGAACAGAATGACTTTGATAAGCACTTTGCATTATGGTCATAGCAATATAGGATTCTGGAGAGTTAGGGTCAAAATCTTCATAGCGTTCTTCATAATTATCTTCTAGTAAAATCGAAGAGTTTTCTCGAATAGCAGCATTCATATTTGCTTGGTTCTTTGCGTTACCCATAACAAATGTCTCTGTCCCATAAGCTCTTGGATTAGCAGCATTTGCATGAATACATATAAATAAATCTGCCTTATTCTTATTCGCAATGCGTGCTCGTTCGTGTAATTCAAGAAAGACATCTTCCTTTCGAGTGTATATAACCTTTAAATTTTCAAATTTTTCTTCCAAATAAGCTCCCAGTTTTAGTGAAATGGCAAGAGCAACGTCTTTTTCATAGCTTTCAGCTCCAAGACATCCTTTGTCCTTCCCACCGTGTCCTGCGTCTATTACAACGGTCTTTAATGTACCAAAAAAATCCTCTTCTGTCTGAGCATTTACAGTAATACAGCTAAACACTATAGCTAGAAGAGTTAAAATGATTCCTTGCTTTTTCATTTTTTTGTGCTCGTCAATAATAATTTTTTAGTTAGTTTTGGGGTCAATATTCAAAGCTATATTTTATACAAAAATAGTACTATAAGCTTGCCTTTTAAATCAGTTGTTTTGCGGGTTTTCATCTTATCAATGTTAATAACTATTCTCAGTATTTTCTCCCTTTCAACCTATGCTCAAGGGGTGGATCTGGAAGTAAAAACAGATAGTAGTGCTACCCTTAATTCTGTTTTTTTAAACGACTCTATCAACTTCAATGATAGTTTAAATTCATTTGATAGCAGCAAAACCGATACCAATATTATTTCTAAAGATGCTATTGAATCAAAAGTAGAGTATAAAGCTGATGATTCCCTTCGTATTGATATGGATACAGAAAAGATTTTTCTATATGGAAATGCACAGGTAAATTATGAAAATATTCAACTTAATGCCGATTATATTGAAGTTGATATGAGAAATAATACCGTTTTAGCTAATGGAATTCCCGACAGCAATGGGATAATGCAAGGCATGCCTGTATTTAAAGAAGGAAGTCAAGAATATCAAACGGGAAAAATGACTTATAACTTTAAGACGCAAAAGGGAAAAATAATGGAGGTTAAAACTCAAGAAGGAGATGGTTATATTAAAGGAAATGAAGTTAAAAAGACCGAAAAAGGGGAAATGTATATAAGGAATGGATATTATACCACTTGTAGTTTAGACCCACCCCACTTTTCTTTGGCTACTTCCAAACTAAAAATTATTCCTGATGACAAAATAGTTACAGGTCCTACCATACTTAAAGTTATGGAGATTCCAACACCACTGGGATTGCCTTTTGGTTTCTTTCCCAACAAAAAAGGGAGGGCCTCTGGAATATTAATTCCAACTTATGGTGATTCTAGGCGATTGGGGTTCTTTTTACGTGACGGTGGGTTTTATTGGGGAATCAATGACAATATTGATGCTAGCTTAACAGCTGATATATACACCATGGGAAGCTGGGGAGCTAAAGGAAGAAGTAGGTATGTAAAAAGGTATAAATATAATGGCGATTTAGATTTAAGCTATGCCAACATTAAAAATTCTTATCCAGAATTTCCCGATTACTCAGAAAGTAATGAATTCTTTATACGTTGGAACCATTCCCAAGATCCTAAAGCTAGACCAGGAAGTCGTTTTTCAGCCAATGTGAATGCAGGAACCAGCTCAAACTTTAGGAATAACCTCAACAGCTTTACCTCCGATTATTTAACCAACACCTTCCACTCTTCTATTAGTTATTCTAACTCTTTGGAAGGGACTCCTTTTAACTTTTCTGCTAGTGCCCGACACAATCAAAATACGCGGACAGGTGACTTTAACGTAAGTTTACCAGAACTGGCTTTAAACATGAGCAGGCAATACCCTTTTAAATCTTTTGGTAAAATTGGGAATGAATGGTGGCGTAGTATGTATAAAAATTTAGGAATAACCTATTCTGGAGCTGCTTCTAATCAACTTCAAACCAATGATTCGCTAATATCTATGAATAGGTTAAACCAATTGGGAAGTGATTTTAAAAATGGAGTAAAACACAGCATTCCTATAAGCACTTCATTTAAAATGTTTAAATACTTTAACGTTAATCCTTCTTTTAACTACAATGAAAGCTGGACTTTTAGAACCATTAGAAAAGATTACGATAATATTAATAATGAAGTAATTAGAGACACAGTTGCCGGATTTGAAAGAGGGGCTAGTTATAACTTTAACTCAGCTTTAACTACTAAAATATATGGAATGTATCAATTTAGGAAAGGTAATGTAAGTGCCATACGACATATTGTTACTCCTCAAATTTCATTTAATTATCAACCTGAAATTAAAACAGGTCAAAAAAGTTATTT
>CAZKFN010000014.1:37844-38444 GCA_964552035.1 uncultured Flavobacteriales bacterium | reverse complement strand
GCAGAATATAAAGATACACCAATTATACTCGCTGAAATAAAACCACTATTTAGACCACTTTCTAACACATCAGAAGGGTATTGATTATTCCAAGATAATTTAATGTTTTCTAATTCATCTATCAATTCTGGAATATTATTTGAAATAAACAAGTTGTCGAAAGCAATTTGTATATTGTTTATCAAATCAATTTCAACCTCACTTAACTCATCAATTGACTTTAAATCAGACAATTTAGAAGTTAAAAGCAATCCTATATCAGTCTGAAACGTATATCCTATATCAGGAACAGAAAAATCAAAAGTATTTTTAGCAAGCGTATAATTATTATCTATATCACTTTGTTCAATACCCAGTCCAACTAAAAAATATGAAGATGGTATATTTAATGCAACTTTTCCCATCTCATAATGAAGTGTGTCAAATAATTCATTATTATCAGAAAATTGAAAGTTTTCAGGAAAAGTGTGATTAGATAAAATATAATCACATCCATTATTATGAGTTATTCCAACTCTATCTAACATAGTTATAGAATTATCTTTGAGAATCGACTTATTAATCTCATATTTCTGATGTCTTGAACTTATATGAGTTGTT
>CAZKFN010000014.1:26963-37834 GCA_964552035.1 uncultured Flavobacteriales bacterium | reverse complement strand
ATATAAATACAGCAATTGTTATTTTTAAAAATTTCATAATATATAATTTTTTATTGTTTAGTATATTATTCCAAACCCTAATTTTATTTTTTGGCTTGGCATAATCGTTAACTTAAGTAGTTTAACTTTTAATAGTGATTGTGCTTAAAGTTTAAAACTGTTTCGAAAAAGTGACTTTCCCTTTAAATAAATAACTGGTCTAGCCCCCTATTAATCGGACTATTTTAATTTATAATTCAAATTTAATCATATTTGGTTATACATTTGCATTGCAAGGAACAACCGAAGGTGATTTTTTATACCGTAAGTTGTAAGAGTGTGTTGGCGCCATCCCTCTTTTTTCTGTTTCGATTTTTGCAAAATCGAGCAAGGAACTGCCCTCGGGTTCATTATTACCCGTAAGTTTTTTTACATTGGAATAAGGGACTTTAAGTTTAAAATTTAACCTTCTAGTTCTTATATTACAGCTTGTTCTTACAAGATCAAGCTGCCAGAGTTGCTCAAAATCGTTTGGCGATAAATGTGCAATGCTACCATGAATACGCTGATTATTATAAGTTTCTTGGAAAACTATTAAATCTTGTTCCAAGTCGTCTAACTTCCAAAAGTTAAATCGCTTTAAATGGCGAGATAAAATAGCATGAAAACTTTCCACATGCCCATTTTCTTGTGGAGTGTATGGGTGAGTAAACACTTGGTTTAGCTTGTTTTCTTTGAAAAACTCTTGAATCATTTTTGCTGAAAATCGTTTGTCATTGTCGTTTCTAATTTCAATGTGTAATTGCTTTTTAAGTAAATCGTTGGGTTGTAAATGGTGTTCAATAATATGTTCCCAAGCCTGTTTTACTTGATGTTGAGTAATACTAAAGCTAACCGATTGGTAGAGCCACTTACGAGAAAAGGTGTCTAAAATATTTAATACAAAGGCATGTTTTCTTTCTCGTTCTATCCACACCATTTTTAAGTCCATCTCTATTACTTCTAATGGTTTTGAAGGCTGTACCATGCGATATTTTACATAGGTTTTAGATGATGTTTTATGTTTTTCTTGGAGTAATCCATGCTTTTTCATTAGTCGATACACTTTTTTGTGGTTAATTAAATAGTTTTCCTGTTGTAAGGCTCGTGTTGTACCACGGTAGCCATACGCCAAATCCGGGTCTTTGTGAAGCTTTTTGATTCGCTCTACAACCATACTATTTGCTACTATTGAACTTTTACCAGATTCATTAAGCAAAGTAGTGGTGGTAGGTTTTTTGCCCGGTTTACCGCCTTGCTTAGGCTGATGGTAGTACTGATGCTTACTTATTTCAGCTACTGCAAATGCTGTACGTAGTGGAAGGCCTTGTGAGTTGTACTCCATCACTTTTTGTTTTTTTTCTCCAAGGCCCATTGCTTTTTTATCTCTTCGTGCATCCGAACAATAAGCTCTTTTTCAGCTACTATTTCTTTCAACTGCCGATTTTCTTTCTCAAGCGCTCTTATCCGCTTTAAGTGCTGTGGGCTCATTCCATGAGAAAGACCAACCTCTCCCATTTCTTTATATTTATTTCGCCAACTGTAATACGTTGCCGGGTAAATGGAGTGCTTTTCTAAAGTTGCTTTTACTCCGTGTTCACTTGCTTCTTTCAAGATAGCAAGCTTTTCTTCTTTTGTAAAGGTGCGTTTCTGTTTCATAATTGGACAAAATATACTACATTTATTTCTATAATCTTGTCCGACTTATTAGGGGGCTAATACAATGGTGTCAACCTTGTCGTAAAGAAATGCCCTTTTTAGATAAGTTGTCTTTAAAGCATGATAACTATGCTTTTATTTCAGTTACAGACCAGACGAAAGAAGAGGCTGCACCTTATATAAAAAACTCCCCTATATTTAAATCTTTTTTACATGTTTACGATGGTCAGGAGTTAATTAATTTTATTGCAAATTATTCAAATCAAAAAAGAATAAATAAGGGAAACTCATTATTAGACTTACCTACAAATGTTATTTTTTATAAGGATAGTTGTGTTTTTATAGAGTCTGGATTTTCAATATCTAATATTGAACAAATGGACAGTTTGCTTACTTTTTATTCTACATTAAAATAAATAGTATTATAGAATAAGGTCAAGTTGTCTCTTGGTAAAATATTTTTTTATAAAAAATAAAAGAGTAGCTGTTTTAAAAATTAAAAAACACCTAATCCTAAAACAGCTACTCTCAGTGCCCCGAACAAGATTCGAACCTGCACGTCCTAATGGACACATGGCCCTCAACCATGCCTGTCTACCAATTTCAGCATCGGGGCAAATGAATGGACCAAATTAAGTTTACTTTTAAAACCCTGCAAATGCTAAGCTTCATAATAAGGATTAAAATTCCATTCTCAGTTTCAAATTTATTTGCCTTGAAGTGAGGTAATTGGGTACTGCATATTGTCGATTCGTTACATCCGTCACCCATAAATAAGAAAGCACATTATTTCTTTGCAATAAATTAAATACATCTAAACCCAACCAAATGGATTTAAAATGCCGAAATGGATTATTTTCTTTCAATTGTGTATCTTTTCCTATCAGCTGTTTGCTTAAACCAAGGTCAACTCTTAAATAGGCAGGAATTCTCAAAGTATCCCTAAATCGTTCAGAAGAAGAAGGGCCAAAAGGCAATCCACTACCATAATGAAAAGTTAAATTCATGAGATAACTGGGATTCTTAGGTAAGTAATCTTGGAAAAATAAACTAAAATTAAGGCGTTGATCCGTGGGCCTAGGAATATATCCGGGTTCCTTTCTTACACTGTCAGTAGCCACATCATCCAAAGTGAATCCTGGGTAAACCCTTTCTCCACTCGCATTGTAGTATTCGTAATAAAAATCATTTTTGAGGTCTTCCTTTATAGAAAGCACCCCTATGTTTACCCAAGAATCAACCCCTTTAACAAATTCTCCATTCACCTTAAAGTCTGCACCTACTGCATATGCATCTGCAGAGTTTTCAGCATAATATCGCATATTTAGATTGTCAATCTTATAAGGAATAATGTTGTTCATCTTTTTGTAGTAAGCTTCTCCAACAAATTTAAAAGGTCTTCCCCAAGCGGTAAAATTGTAGTCTGAACTCAATACAAAATGTATAGATTCTTGAGCTTTAATCTCTTTATTTAACTCACCTTCAAAATTCCTCAATTCTCTATAAAAAGCTGGTTGATGGTAATAACCCGTACTAAATCTAAAAAGAAAATCCCTTTCCCAATCCGGTTTCATAGCAATACTTGCTCTAGGGCTAATCACTGTTTGATTGTTTAAATCCCAATAATTTGCTCTTAATCCTGCGGTGACAGTATATTCACTTTGTTGCTCATCGTCCCAGCTATAACTTCTTTGTACATACCCCATTAATCGATTGCTGTTTAAATTATTCCTCGCTCTGAGTGTTTCGTGCAATTCTAAAGTTAGTGGTCTATTAGGTGTTTGCCCTGGTAGGAATGGGTTTTGAGGCAAAGAGTATCCAGAAGAATCAATTAAATCCCATTCGTTAATTTTATCTAGAATAGCTTCATGTTGTAAAGTTGCGCCCCATTCCAAAGCTCCATTGTCTCTAAATAATTTTCCTCTATGTTGAAAGTTGGCAACAGTAGCATTTAGATAATTTCTTCCATGATTGAGGTAAGAGCCAACACCACGACTAAAAGCAACATCTCCAAAATCTTCGCTTCCTAGGTTTTTATCTAATTCATCAATTCTGTATTGACCGAGTATATCAAAAGTCTCGGTCTCAAAGGAGCGAAATGCTGAGGTTGTGAATTTTAGCTCAATATTGGGGTTTGGTTTATAAGTATTGGTTAGCGCACCATAAAAAGTTTCAAAGTCAGTTACTTCTTCTCCTTCAAAATAAATGGTCAATCGCAGCGCTTGTTGAATGGTACCAAAGTTTGTTTCTCTAGTAGTTGGAATAAAGTTATATTGATTTCTCGCATAGTTTCCCAAAAAACTAATTTCCCATTTGTCGGTTATATCGTAGGTGAGATAGGTTTGAAAATCAGCAAAAACAGGTTTGTAATCCCCTTGAGTATCTAGGCTTTTCAGAACATATTGATTGGAGTGATACCTCATACCTGCAATGTAGGAAAATCTTTGATTTTTATCCGCTCCTTCTATGCTAAGCGCTCCTCCCAATAAGCTGGCAGTAGCTGTTCCTCCAAATTCTTTTGGCTTTTTGTATTCTACAGCTAATACAGAAGACATTTTATCGCCGTATCTCGGTTCAAATCCACCAGCCGAAAAATTGATGTTGTGAATTAAATCTGGATTAATAAAACTTAAGCCTTCTTGTTCTCCACTTCGGACTAAAAATGGGCGATAAACTTGAATGTCATTAACATAAACTAAGTTTTCATCGTAATTTCCACCTCGAACATTGTATTGAGAAGTTAATTCGTTGTTGGAAGAAACTCCTGGTAAGGTTTTAATTACTGCCTCAAAACTACCAGAAGAGGAGGGGATAAGTTTAATGGATTTAGGATCAATGGTCTCTATATTTTTAGTTCTACTTCTTTCTTCTTCAATTTGTATAACTCCAATATATACAGCACTTTGTTTAATCGTCACTGTAAGTATTTTAACTTCTTGCGCAGAAAGTTGAAGTGTTTTTTCTATAGATTTATAGCTGATATGGCTAAATTTTATTGAAATTTGCTTGTTGGCGGGAACGGTAAGTTGATAATAGCCCTTTTCGTTTGTGATCGTACCGCCGCTTTCACCCATGACAGCAACAGATGCGGTTACAATTGGATTTTGGTTACTATCCAATACAAAACCTTCAACTGTAGCAGTTTCTTGAGCCGATAAAGCTGAGAAGCTAAACAATATTAAAAATAAAGTAAGTTGTATTTTTTGCACGGCTTCAAAAATAGTAAAATTGTAGGTTGCTAACGGTAGTTTGGGAAATGTAATGATGAATTTTTATTGTATATGAATCGTGAAATAAATAATTTCAATATAAGAGTCTATGGTCTGTTAATAAACTCCAATCGTGAAGTTTTATTATCTACAGAGCGAAGAAAAGATTTTAGGTTTACAAAATTTCCAGGTGGAGGAATGAATTTTGGAGAAGGTACAAAGGAATGCCTTAAAAGAGAATTTATGGAAGAGTTGGGAATTGAAATCCATGTCGTTGAGCATTATTATACAACAGATTTTTTCCTTCCTTCTGTTTTTTTTAAGCAAGATCAAATTTTTTCTGTCTATTATTTAGTTGAAAATAAGAGTAATCAAGCAATAATAAATGGACGCAGAGCTGAGGATACTGCCGAAGGAGATGAACATTATTTTCATTGGGAAAAAATAAAGAATTTAACAGAAGAAGACTTTACCTTTCCTATAGATAAAAAAGTTATATCGCTTTTACAAAAGGATGCTAGATTCAAATGAAATAATAACAGTGTTTAATCGTTTGATGTATAGAAAATGGGTTAATCATCAAATTGTACTTATGAAAAATTTAATCTGGATTGCTTTGTTTTTCCTTTCTGCATGTCAAGTAGTTACCTATACTGAATATGTAATTGACGATGGGGTGGCAAAATTGATAGTTGGCAATGATGCCACAGAGGAGATGTTGGAAGAAATTGCTCAGGAATTTGAAGAAATTAGGGGAATTGAATTGGATTATACCGGCTCAAAGTTTGAAAATGACGGTAGGATAACCTATCTAAAATTAAAGGTTAAAACTAAAGGCAGCACAGGGGGTGTAGAATCAAATTATAGGGCAACGGATAGGCGTTTTGGCTTTGTTGTAGATTATAAAGCAGAAGGTGGAGCGATGCTCAAAACGGGCTTAATGGAGGAATAATATAAGTTGGCACTTATTGTAGATAAGCTACATAATTATTAGCTTTTTCAAAGTCTACTTTAATGTGTTCTTTTAAGGTAGTTGCAAGAGAAACGCCAACATAGTTTGCATTAACAGGGAAACGTTTATGGCTTCGATTTACTAATACTACGGTTGCTAATCTTTTTAAAGGAGCTTTAAGAAAGCATTGCAGGCCATACATCATTGTACGTCCAGAATTTAAAACATCGTCAACTAAGATAACAGATTTATTTTTCAAATCCTTTTCGCTAATTCCAATTTCGGGCTCATTTCCTATTGGCTTTTTTTTATCAATGTGCAGCTCAATCATTTTAATTTGAATAGAAGAAATGCTTTCTAATTTCTTTTGGAGCATTTGGGCGAAAGTAAATCCATTATTAGCAATTCCAGCAATAATAATTTCTTTATCATCATAGTGGTCTTCATAAATTTGATAGGCAATTCTATTGACCTTTTGCATGATTTGCTGATGATTTAAAATAGGAGTTTTTTCTTCCATACCATATTTTTATCAAAATTAAAGAATTATGCTAAAGATAGAACTTTATCATAAAACTTATTCTTGAAGAGTGGATTTATATTCTGTCTTTTTGAAGTGTATACTCTAACAATTTTAAATAAAAAAATCCTCACTGGAATTAGTGAGGATTTTTTGTGACTTGCCAGGGGATCGAACCCTGGACCCCATCCTTAAAAGGGATGTGCTCTACCTACTGAGCTAGCAAGTCTTTTTTAGCTACCACCAAAAATTTTGGACTGCAAATATATAATCATTGCTTAAATTGACCAAGAAGATTGCAGAATTTTTTTTCAAAATATTATTTTAGTTTAAAATACTTAATGTTTTCTTTTTAATGCTCTAGCAATCAGTGTGTTTGTTTTTTGCAAAAATCATTTTATTTTTTCAAATAGAGGGAATAAAGTTGGATAAAGCTACTTTTTTAGTATTCCTTCTATGATTTCACTGAAAAAATCTTCTAATTTTATGTGAGCGGCTTCAATTTGTTGAGGAACTAAACTACCTTTTGTCATTCCAGGAATAGTATTAATTTCAATAATATAAGGAACTTCATCAACCAGCATAAAGTCAATTCGGTTGATTCCTCTTAAGTTTAATTGTTGGTATACCTTTTTTGCCGTTTCTTGGGTGTTAACTCTCGCTTTTTCAGAAATTTTTGCAGGAGTAATTTCTTGTGATGCTCCTTGATATTTTGCAGCAAAGTCAAAAAATTCTCCTTCTGGAATAATTTCCGTAATAGGAAGCGCTATAACATCATGATCTAGATTTTGATACACTCCACACGTAATTTCTCTACCTTTTAATTCACTTTCAATAAGAATTTCTTCATCGTACTGAAAAGCATATTCAACAGCAGCTTTTAAATCTTCAGTTTTGGAAACTTTTGTAACACCATAGCTACTACCTGCAGAGCATGGTTTTACAAAAAAAGGAAGTCCTAATTTATCAACGATACTCTGTTCCTTATATTTTTGATTTTCTCTAAGATAAATGGATGCTGCAACATTATAACCCAATTGTCTGAGAATAGTATTGCAATGCCATTTGTTGAAGGTTAAGGTAGAAGAGGGATGATTAGGAGAAGAGTAGGGAATAGCTAATAGGTCAAAATAAGCTTGTAGTTTTCCATCTTCTCCTGGCGTACCGTGAATAATGATATAGACAAAATCAAATGTAATTTTTCTTTCTTTGGTTTGAAAACTAAAATCATTTTTATCAATGAGGTAATGAGAACCTTTGTATTCTGCTTCCCATTTATTGCTTAAAATTCTTACCAAAATAGGCTCAAACTTATCCAGGTCTATATTATCTAAGACGGTATTGGCTGATAATAATGATATTTCAGCTTCATCTGAATAACCTCCTGCTGCGATTGCAAGCACTTTTTTCATATTATTGCTATCTATTTTTTATATAAAATGACAAGTAGAAAATTAGTCTAATTATTACTTCTTTCAAAAGTAGCAATCATAGAGAACACACCATCATCAAGCGGTACATTAGAAGAGGTTATTCTTAATCGTTTGGAATTTAAAGTGTTAATCCGATAACCGTCTTCTTTACTCTCATTAAGTATAAAAACACTGTCCTCTATAATTCTCCAAA
This sequence comes from uncultured Flavobacteriales bacterium, assembly GCA_964552035.1. Lineage (GTDB taxonomy): Bacteria > Bacteroidota > Bacteroidia > Flavobacteriales_E > Vicingaceae > CAZKFN01. Next base: position 29,850 of record CAZKFN010000014.1, on the reverse strand, counting down.
ATCCTTCATTTGGCAAATTGTTATTAATAATTCTTTCTTCTTCTACTTCTCTAGCAAAAGGGGCTTTGTAGGTGAATTTCATAATTATGGGTTCTGAGCTACTTTCAAAGGTCTTATCTATATTAAAGACAATATAGTTAGGATTACTATTATCTAAAGATTTTCCATATACATCAATAGGAGTTCCGTTATGAACATAATCGCCAATAAGAATAAACTCTGTAATATTCCATTTTCCGATAATATTTTCTATATGAGGTTTGCCGTTGTCTTCGTCTAAGTTAACTGGTTTTATTTTTTCTTTTTTTGTACAAGCTAATAAACTTAGTAAGAAAAGTAATGAGAATAAATAGAAGGTCTTTTTCATTTAGTATTAGCTGAATATAAATACATACATCTTTTTTGCAAATTTACTTGATATTATAGATAAAAGATAAAGTTTTATAAATATTTCACAAGAATAACTTGAATCTCAAAAGGATGTTAATAGTTGGTTGTTATTTACTTAACAACTTTGTAATTGCTTAGTGCTTGATTGTTGAAAGAAACTAATACGAAGTATAAAATTACTTGCATTTAAAGTTAACTTTGTTAAAAATGTAGCGTTGAGAAATTTATGGATATAAATTTTAAGGGATTTGAACTCCCAAAGGAACAATTAATTGAACTTTATAAGGGTATTTTAAAACCTCGAATGATTGAGGAAAAAATGCTCATCCTATTGAGGCAAGGAAAAATATCAAAATGGTTTTCTGGCATAGGGCAAGAAGCCATATCTGTAGGAGCTACAATGGCTTTAAACAAAGAAGAATACATTCTGCCCATGCACAGAAATCTGGGCGTTTTTACATCTAGGTCAATTCCATTAGAGCGATTATTTGCACAATTTCAAGGGAAAATGTCAGGTTTTACTAAGGGAAGGGATCGTTCTTTTCACTTTGGAGCACGGGATTATAACATTGTGGGAATGATTTCTCATTTAGGTTCTCAGTTGGGCGTAGCTGATGGCATTGCTTTGTCAGAAAAGTTAAAAGAATCATCTAAAATAACTCTGGCATTTAGTGGAGATGGAGGAACTTCTGAAGGAGATTTTCATGAAGCCCTTAATGTGGCAGCTGTTTGGGATTTGCCAGTCATTTTCTTGATTGAAAATAATGGCTATGGTTTATCTACTCCCTCAAAAGAACAATTTAAATGCAAACAATTTATCGATAAGGGGATTGGCTACGGAATGGAAGCACATCAGGTGGACGGGAATAATATCCTTGAAGTCTATACAAAAGTGAGTGAAATAGCTGAAAAAATGCGTAAAAATCCGCATCCAATTTTATTGGAATGCATGACTTTTAGGATGAGAGGGCATGAGGAAGCTTCTGGTACGAAATATGTCCCTAAAGAGTTGTTTGAAATTTGGGAGAGAAAAGACCCGCTAAGTAACTTTGAACAGTATTTGCTTAAGGAGAAAATAGTAACAAAAGAGAAAGTTGAAATGATTCGCGCTCAATTTTCAGAAGAAATAGAACAAGCTTTAGCGTTGGCTTTTTCTGAAGAGGATATTCAAGCTGATACAGCTGTAGAGCTCAAAGATGTTTATGCAGACTATGTTTATACTGAAGTTTTACCTTCGACTAATACAAAAAACATTCGTTTAATTGATGCTGTTCAAAATGCTTTGGACTTGGCCATGCAAAAACATGATAACTTGATCTTAATGGGACAAGATATTGCAGAATATGGCGGCGTTTTTAAAGCTACTGAAGGACTGGTAGAAAAGTACGGAAAAGATAGGGTGAGGAATACCCCACTCTGCGAAGCAGCTATTGTAGGTGCCGCATTGGGTCTATCCATTAACGGAGATAAAGCTATGATGGAGATGCAATTTGCTGATTTTGTTTCTGAAGGGTTTAACCAAATTGTTAATAATCTGGCAAAAGTTCATTGGCGTTGGGGACAAAATGCAGATGTAGTTGTTCGAATGCCAACAGGAGCTGGAGTGGGAGCAGGGCCTTTTCACTCTCAGTCTAATGAAGCTTGGTTTACACATGTTCCAGGGTTGAAAATTGCTTACCCTTCCAATGCTGTTGATGCTAAAGGGTTGTTGTTAACTGCTTTTGAAGATCCGAATCCCGTCTTGTTTTTTGAGCATAAAGCACTCTACAGGAGTACTCATGAAGAAGTTGCTGAAGGTTATTATAACCTCCCTTTTGGGAAGGCAAATTTGGTGAAAGAAGGAGATCAATTGAGTATTATTACATACGGTTTAGGAGTTCATTGGGCGAAAGAAATAGTTGAAGAAATGGGAATTTATGCAGATGTATTGGATTTACGAACGTTAGTGCCCATGGATTGGGAAAGTGTTTTTGCCACGGTGAAGAAATGCAGTAGGGTACTCATCCTTCATGAAGATACTTTGTTTGGTGGAATAGGGGGAGAAATATCAGCTAAAATTAACGAACATTGCTTTGAGTATTTGGATGCTCCTGTTAAACGCCTAGCTTCGTTGGATACTCCGGTACCTTTTAATAAGAAATTAGAAGATAACTTTCTACCCAAGCATAAATTAAAAGCAACCCTAGAAGAATTATTAGCTTATTAAATTAAAGAGAGAAATTTAATTGAGATGATCTTGAGGAAGGTTTTTTTATTTTCTGAGAATCATCTTAACTTCGTTAGAAATAAAAGAAAAGATTATGACAATATATCCAATCCCTACTGGAAATTTTAAATTAGATGGAGGTGCAATGTTTGGAGTAGTTCCAAAGTCCCTTTGGCAAAGAACAAACCCAGCAGATAGCAACAATATGTGCTCTTGGGCTTTGCGTTGTATGCTAATTGAAAAAGGAGATCGCTTAATGTTGATCGACAATGGAATGGGGGACAAGCAAAC
>CAZKFN010000014.1:6918-26951 GCA_964552035.1 uncultured Flavobacteriales bacterium | reverse complement strand
GTTATTATTATTTATTTGGTGATGAGAGCTTAGAAAATTCATTGAGAATTAACGGCTTTCATCCGGATGATATTACGGATGTATTTTTAACGCATTTGCACTTCGATCACTGTGGAGGTGGGGTGAAATGGAATAAAGATAGAACAGCTTATGAGCCTACTTTTAAAAATGCTATTTATTGGACCAATCGGGCACATTGGAAATGGGCTACTGAACCAAATGATAGGGAAAAAGCCTCATTTTTAAAAGAAAATATTCTACCTATGCAAGAGTTTGGACAGTTGAAATTTATTGATGATGTAAAGGATTTTGATTGGTTCGAAATATTTTATGCGGATGGGCATACGGATAGAATGATGATCCCTATTGTGGATTACCAAGGTAAAAAATTAGTATTTATAACTGATCTTTTACCCTCTGCAGGTCATATTCCTCTACCTTGGGTTATGGGGTATGATACCCGACCTTTATTGACTTTAGAAGATAGAAAAAAGTTTTATAAAAGAGCTGTGGAAGAAGATTTTTACCTCTTTATGGAACATGATGCCGAAAATGAGATAATTACCTTAAAAGACACAGAAAAAGGAGCCAGGTTAAAGGATGTGTATACTTTTAAAGAGGTTTTTGGTTAATTGCAGCTTATTATTCTTTAATCCTTTCAAAAATAATTAAACCATTTAGCTCATCAATTTCTAAGCCTTCATTATCAAAATTTACTCCGTCCTTGTCAGCGGCAAGCTTTAAAGTGTCTAGGCTTAGGCTAACAATAGTATATTCAAAACTTTGATTGTTTTCAGGATCTATTATTGTCAAGATATTTTCATTTCTACTCCAAACACCTTCACTTGGCATGGTTTCTCCAGCTTCTCTGTCGGTAGTCATTCCATATCCAGCTATCTTGTATGTTACACTAAAAGTGAATGGATAATTTTGAGAATTAAGAGTGTTATCCTCATGAAATATTGTATAATTATCTGGATTTAAATCTTTGGCAAACCCAAGGAAGTCAACTTTTTGTTCCATGATATTAAAAGTGCCTGCAAGTGTAAAATCAATATTTCTCCATTTTGTAGCTTCAAGTTTTGGTTCTTCAATTTTTGGAGTGTCTGGTGCAGGTTTGTCTTCGTCCTTTTTTGAACAAGCAAAAGAACTAAGTACGATTAACCCTAAGGTTAAGTAAGAAAAAAACTTCATAAAAATAAAATGTATGTTATAAAAAATCAAAATTAAATATAAATGCTTAGATAGTAATCTTAAGTTGTATTGTTTTCAATTAAAATCCTCATTAAAAGATGATAAAATGAGGGGATTCCAGAATGTTTATTTAATAAATGAATAACTAAGTTGCTTTTTGGAGCTATATGCGTACTATTTTTTTATATTTGACTAAAATTTATGTAAATACAACATAGATTAAAAATAATATAAAAATAAAAACATCAACACTATGAAGAAAATAACAAATTTAACCTCCCTAATTTTAATATTGTTAATTGGTGGGGTTTTCCAAGCATGTAAAAAAGATGAGAAGGATGAGGAGGCTAAGGTTGAACCTAAAACAAATAATGGAGAAGGCTTAGCATTTAAACAAATTTATGATAAAAGTTTTAGACTTTGGACGGACCATAAGGAAATTAATACTGATGGTATAGACCCCAAAGATTATATGACGCCAAGTGATTATGATAAAACTTTAGAAAAGAATTTTGTAAATGCCCTATATTCTTTTAGCAATGGGTTTTTATATCAAACGGATAAAGAAAGTGGTATTAAAGATTCCACAAATTACTTTATATCAAATGATTCAATTTATGCTAGCATTACCTTTCCTGGTGATTTTGAAGGTGGCGACACTACGTTAGTTATATTATTTGGTATAGGAAATACTTCCAATTTTCATATTCCTCTATGTATCTTTCGGTTTAATCAATCCAGTTTTACAATAAGTGGAAACTATCCTGGGAATTATACTATTGAAAATTTGGGAGAACTGCTTGGAACTGATCCTATTACTAAAGAGGACTTTGATGAGGGAGACTCCTTGTACATTTACAACATGAAAGTTAGGTATAATTAGATCATAAAAGGGGAGTTTTATATATCCCCTAAAACTTCTTTTTTAATCCATCCTTTATTTCCATTGGGTAGTGAAATGTTAGCCCATTCCCCTTTATGGTCTTCTACTCTTACTTTTGTACCCTTGTGCAAAACAAAAAGTTTAGAACTTCCTGCTGAAGGCGAACTGTTGATATTTACCGTTGGATTAAGAATAATAGCGAAATCAATAGCATGAAGGTTACGATTTTGAGAAGCCGCCATTAACCAACATACTAGAGCGAGGGATAACGTAATAGAGGCAGAATAAAAAGAGAGTTTTTTAAGTTTTATTTTCCTACTTAAAAGATAGGTGCTGTAACCAATAAGGGCAATAAAAACAAAAGTAAAAAGTAAAGTTGTCCAACCTGTAATGGAAAATAGGTGGTATATGCTTTTCCACCAACGGTAGATAAATAATTCAGGTAGGGCTTCTATTTTATCTATAGTTTTTGCATTAGCAATGCTTAAGTTATAGGCTGCATCTTTAAAATTAGGTTTAATCTTTAAAGCTTTTTCATAATGTAGTATAGCTTGTGCTATATCTTCATATTTGAAATAAGCATTTCCTAGGTTATAGTGCAATTCAGCTGAAAAATAGCCCTTGGCTAGTACTGTTTCATAATTGTCAATTGCTTCTTTATATTCTCCTTTTTCATAAGCATTATTACCTGAGATAAACTGTTCCATAACTTCGGTAGAAGCCCTAACAGACGAGAATGTAAAAAGTATGAATAAAACTATAGTTATCCTCTTCATGCTTTATTTAAGTTTTCAGTTTGACTAATAATTTCAACAGCATTTTGATACAATGCAGGGGCATTTATACTTTGGCCTTGAGTAAATCTCGCCATTTCTGCTTCTTCTAAGGTAGATCTTAACAATGGATTAATGCTGTTTTCTGAATCTATTTCGCTTAGTAAAGTTTGAATTTTATCGAGAGATAAGTTAGCCACTTCTAGGTTGAACTTATCTGAAAAATAGCCATAAAGTGCGGCGGAAATTTCTTCGTAGAATAAGACTAAGTTTTGTTCTTTTAGATATTTATTAGCCCTAGCCAATCGTTTATTGGCCATTTTATTTGCTTTAGCCTTTTTTAATCCTACTTGGTCAGCTTGCAAATGCTTTTGTTTTTTAGCATAAAGCCAAACTCCTACAAGAAGAAGTACCAAAAGAAGCAGAGTCAAATAAAAACTCAAGGAACCATAAAATAAATCTTCAATGGTGAGGAGACTTAAATTATTAATTTTAATAAATCGAATATCGGAATTAAGTAATTCTACTTTTTCTTTTTGTGGACTCTGATATATGATTGCCTCATTGTTTCCCTCTTCCTTGGCAACATGAATTAATAAAGAGTCCGAAGCTATGGTTTGATACGTTTTGGAAGCTAAATCAAAATAACTAAAGATATATGGTTCGATAATATAATCTCCTTCATGACGAGGAATAATTAAATAGTGAAATTCTTTAGCACCATTTGAGCCATTAAAATTAGTTGAGTATTTATTTTCTATTTTAGGGTCGTATACCTCAAAACCAGAAGGTAAATCCAACTGTGGGGTTGAAATAAAAGGGAGGTTTCCTTTTCCTTTTATTACAACTTTTAAATCGATAGCATCGTTGACTTTGACACTATCCTTATTGCTTTGAATTTGCATTTCAAAATCTCCTACAGCACCTGTAAAGTCTGTTCTTTTATTTGCTGAAGGCAGTGGCTTTACTTCAATTTCAATTGGCTGACTGGCCACAACAACCTCCTTCTGTTCATACCCTCCAAAAAACTGATCAAAAAACGAACGTCTACTTCCGCCTTCGTTTTGAACGGTAACTACTAATTTCAACTTCATAGGGTCAATAGTTAACGTTCCAGATCGTTGAGGATATAAGATAGTTTGTTGTAATGTGGTAGTGTTGTAGGGCTCTCCATTAATAATTTCCCTTTTTATCTCAATTTTATCGTAAATACTTTTAATATCATGAGACCAAAACCCATTGAGTTCAGGGCCCTTTTCTAAATTGAGGTTGTTTAAAGTAATTTTAGAAAAAAGTTTGTAGCTAACGGTTACCTTTTCACCCACATAAGCTTCTTGCTTATCTACGGTGGCGGTCAGGTAAACATTCCTATTCTCTTTAATTCCATTCGTTCCTTGTTGGTCATTGCTGCCCGAACTTACAACATCAATATCAATTGCATTACTTTCGTACACCTTTCCGTTAATATTAATCTTTGCAGGGGGAATGTGATGCGTACCTTCTTCGTAGGTTACTAAAACATAAGTTAATGAAGTTTGCACACTTCTTTGTCCATTGATAATCTGCATGCTGCTAGATGAAAACGGACCTTGGGTAATTCTAAATGGAGAAAAATCGGGCAATTCAAAATTATTATTTCTAGCATTAATCGCATAAGTAATTTTAAATTGTTGTCCAGTTTCTACTCGGCTATGGCTTACTTCAGCAGTAAACTGAACTTGATCAGCTGAAACTGAAGTAAAAAATACAATCAATATAAGGGTTATAAATGTTCTCACTACCAATCTTTTTCTATTTCTATATCAATTGATTTAACATCTTTCTTTTTTAATTTTTCTTGAATTTTTTTCTCTTCTTCATTAAGTGCTTCTAGCATACGTTCTGCATCATCTCTAGAAAGATCCTTTTGTTGTTGTAGTTGTTGTTGTTGTTGTTGTTGTTCTTCTTGTTCTTCATTTTGTTCCTCATTGGAGCTGTCTTCCTGATCTTGATTTTGCTCCTCTTCGTTTTCATTCTCTTTATTATCTCCGTCTTGGTCTTGTTGATCATCTTGATCGTTCTGTTCGTCTTGATTCTCGTTTTTTTGATCTTCTTCTTGCTGTTGCTCTAATAATCTATTAGCATAAACTAAATTATATCTACTTTCTTCATTTTCAGGATTTTGCCTTAGTGCGTTTTTATAAGCTTCAATACTTTCTTTGATGTTATCAGACTTTAATAGAGAATTACCTAGATTATGATATATCTCTGATTTTTTTTGAGCATCTTCAGTTCTAGAAGCTGCTAATTCAAAGTATCGTGCAGCATCTTTATATTTTCCTTGACGATATAAACTATTTCCCAAATTATAGGAAGACTCCATTAATCCATTATCTTTTTGAATACTTCTTCTAAAAAACTCTTCTGCCTTTTCAAAATTATTGTCACCATAGGCCTTGTTGCCCTCCCGAATATCTTGAGAAGCAGATTGTGCACTCAATACGCTGGGAAAGAGCAATAAAATAACGATATGTAAGATTTTTGTACTCACTCTTCAAATAATTGAATTTTTTTACGCCACTTACTTTTCTTTTCATTCAATAAGATAGCGAATAATATAAAGATAAATGCTGCTCCTAAAAAAAATTGAAATCGATCTTCATAATCAGTATACATACTGCTTTCAAATTCAGCTTGGTCTAAGCCACTTAAGTTATCAATTATTCTTTCAAAACCAACAGATGCAGTTGTAGCCCTGATATAAATTCCATTTCCAATTCCAGAGATCTCTTTTAACATGTCTTCATTTAAACTGGTAATAATTGTATTTCCATCTTTGTCTTGCCTATATCCTGTTTGAACACCATTGTTAAAGACAGGAATTGGAGCTCCATTAGGGGTTCCCATACCAATGGTATAAATATTAATTCCCTTTTTTGCTGCCTTTTCTGCAGCTGTTATAGCATGAGGTTCATGGTTTTCACCATCAGTTACTATAACTAAGGCTTTACTTCCTCCACTTTCATAATCAAAAGACTCTATGGCCAGTTCAATTACTGAGGCTATGTTGGTTCCTTGAACAGGTACAATATCTGTGCTAATGGTGTTTAAAAACAACTTCGCCGCAGCATAATCTGTAGTAATAGGCAATTGAGTATATGCTTCACCTGCAAAAACCAAAATTCCCAAACGATCCCCTCTTAGTTTTCCTACCAACTGTTGCATAGCCATTTTTGCACGCTCTAATCGAGTAGGAGAAATGTCTGTAGCATTCATACTGTTGCTGACGTCAACGGCAATAATCAGGTCTATACCTTCTCTTTTTACTTCTTCTAATTTGGTTCCAACTTGTGGATTGGCAAGTCCTAATAAAAGGAAGGCAAACCCAATTAGAAAAAAGATAAAACGCAAATTGTACCTGGTTGGAGAATATGCAGGCATTAATTGTTCAAAGAGTGCAGACTCGGCAAATTTCTGACGTGCATTTTTTCTCCATCGTCTGATGATAAAGAAAATTATTATCATCAAAGGAAGGAGTGCTAACCCCCACAAAACCCATGTATGCTCTATTCTAAACATTTAATTTATTGTTCGTAAATAGGTATTTTCTAATAGAAAGCTTAAGAATAATGCAATACTTGCAAATAGTGCAAAGTAGAAAAATTCTTCTTTCTTTTTGCGGAATTCTGTAACTTCTATTTTAGATTTTTCCAATTGATCAATTTCTTTGTAAATAGCAGTTAAACTCCTGTTATTTGTTGCTCTATAATATTCTCCACCAGTCATGTCTGATATTTCACGCATGGTCGCTTCATCAATTTTAACCTCTACATTTTGATAAGCTGTAGTTCCAAAAGGAGTTTTGTAGGGGAAAGGAGCAGTTCCATGTGCACCTATTCCAATAGTATATACTCTTACTCCAAACTCTCTTGCAATTTCTGCGGCGGTTAATGGAGGAATAGAACCTTTGTTATTTTCTCCATCGGTCAGTAAAATAACTACTCTACTTTTGGCATCACTTTCTCTCAGACGATTAACGGCTGTAGCCAATCCTAAACCAATAGCTGTACCATCTTCAATCATTCCATTTTTTACATCTTTAAAAAGATTTTTTAATACTGCATGATCAGTAGTTAAGGGAGCTTGAGTAAAACTCTCTCCACTAAATATAACAAGCCCAATTCTATCGTTAGGCCTTGCATTAATAAACTCTATAGCTATGTCTTTAGAAGCTTCAAGTCTATTGGGCTTTAAGTCTTCAGCCATCATACTCCCCGAGATGTCCATGCTGATTACAATATCTATACCTTCTTGGTTAACATTTTGCCAGTTTAAAGTAGATTGTGGCCTGGCCAATGCCATAATAATAGCAGTTAAAGCAAGTAATTTTAATATAAAAGGAAGATGTCTTAAGATGATCTTCAGCTTACCGCTTGAGGAGGGTAAATACCGGAAAGAAGAAAGTGCAATAAGTGCTTTAGCTCTTTTTAAGTATAAAAAATAAGCTACAACAAGTAGGGGAATTATTGAAAATAAAATGAATAATTCAGGATTAGCAAATTGTATGTTATTCCACCAATACCTCATTCCTTTGCCTCCTCTTTTGTGGACGAATTAACCTCTTCCCTTTTCTCCTCTTTTAAAGCTGTGCCTTTAATAAAATCCAGAGTATGTTTAAATACCCTTTCATTTTCTTCAGCAGGCGGTTTTTGACGTGCAAATTTTGCCATGTCTGCAATTATCAAGGTTTGTTGAAGGTCCTTCTTATACGTATCACTAATATCCAAATACTTATTTGTCATAAGCATAATTTCATCTGTAGTAAGCTCTAAAGCTTGGACTTCATATCGGTTTCCTATATACTCCCTTAAAATAAAAGATAATTGAACATAGTATTCTTTAACTTGATTTTGTTGCCAAAGTTGTGCTTTTTTGAGGGCTTCTAATTTACGTAAGGCAACTTTATCTGCAGCCTCTTTAGGAACGACAATTTTAACATCTTCTTTAGGACGGTTTTTTTGCTTTTTATAATAAAAATAAGCTAACCAAGCTAAGAACAAGATTAAAAGAATGGCTCCGATACTTCCTTTATTGCTTAATATCCAATCCCAAAGCGAGAAGGGAACTGAGAAAATATCTTTAATGTCTTTAATATCGGCTTCTTGCTCTAGTGCAATTCCATGAACCTCTAGCAAGAGTGCCTTGGATTCCATTTCTTTACCGTCTATGATAAAACTAAGAGGTTCTATTGGATAATATCCACTGTCCCAGGCTGTAATGGTAATGCTCTGAAAAATAATTCTGTCTGGTCGATCTCCTTCTTCAAAAGTAGTGTCTACTTTAGATTGAGAGATGATTTCTATTCCTTTGGCCAAGCTATCTTTAAAGCTAGGGTATTGGTAGTCTTCAATAGCTGCAGGTAATTTAAGAGCCCATTCAAAGGTTGTTTGTTCTCCAATTTTAATAGGATTAGAGCTAAGGCTTACAGCTGCTTCTTGTGCTATAAGTCCCGAAAATAAAAAAAGTGTAATAAGACAGCCTAATAACTTTTTCATCTTGAACTTCCTCTACGTTTAAATAGGTTTAACAAAGGCTGAATATAAGATAAATGTGTTTTTAGCTCGACAAAATCTACACCGCTTTTTCTAAAAGTTTCCTGAGTTTGGTTTTTCTGTTTTAAAGCATTGAGTTGATATAATTTTCTATTTTCTTCAGAACTGCTATCAAACCAACGGTTTTCTTTGGTTTCCGGATCCCAAAATTGTACTAAACCCACATTTGGAATTTCCATTTCCCTTTCATCTACGATTTGCAAGGCAACTAAGTCATGTTTTTTGTTGGCTATTTTTAATTCATCGGTGTAATCTTGATCCATAAAATCTGAAATGACAAATGCCGTACTTCTCTTTTTTATAGCCAATGTAAAATACCTTAATGCTTCTTTGATGTTGGTTCCTTTTTCTTCTGCCTCAAAGTCAATAAGTTCCCTGATAATCATTAAGATATGACTTTTTCCTTTTTTGGGTGGAATAAATTTTTCAATTTTTGAGCTAAAGAAAATTACACCCACCTTATCGTTATTTTGTATTGCTGAGAAAGCAAGTACAGCACAAATCTCAGTAACCAACTCTTGTTTAAATTTCTCCTTTGTTCCAAAATTTTTAGAGCCACTCATATCTACCAGTAACATTACGGTCATCTCACGTTCTTCTTCAAAAACCTTGACATAAGGATGATTAAATCTTGCCGTTACATTCCAATCTATGGTCCGAACTTCATCGCCAACTTGATAATCGCGCACCTCACTAAAAGCCATACCCCTCCCTTTGAATGCCGAAAGGTATTCACCTGAGAAAATTTGATTGGAAAGCCCACGGCTTCTGATTTCAATTTTCCTAACCTTTTTTAAAAGATCCTGGGTGTTTTTCTTAGAATTTGCCAATTTTAAATTGATTTAGAATGCATTAATTTATAGAGATTAAGGGATTTCTACTGCATTTAAAATCTCATTGATGATTTGTTCTGTAGTAACATTTTCCGCCTCTGCTTCATAACTTAAACCAATTCTATGTCTCATAACGTCTTTTGCTATAGCTCTAACATCTTCTGGGATGACATACCCTCTTCGCTTAATAAAAGCATAGGCCTTTGATGCTAAAGCTAAGCTAATACTGGCTCTTGGAGAACCTCCAAAAGTTATAAAATTGCTCAAATGCTTTAAGCCATAATCTGCAGGACGACGACTTGCAAATACGATGTCTACAATATATTGCTCTATTTTTTCATCCATATATACCTGCCGCACTACCTCCCTAGATTTAAGAATGTCTTTTGGTGTAAGAATTGGAGAAGCTTTGGGCATTCCAGTCTGAGATAAGTTATGCCTGATGATTAACTTTTCTTCTTCTTTTTTAGGATAATCTAAAATAACTTTTAGCATAAAACGGTCCACTTGAGCTTCGGGTAGAGGATATGTCCCCTCTTGTTCTACAGGGTTTTGAGTAGCCATAACTAAAAAAGGCTTAGGCAATTCAAAAGTTTTCTCTCCAATAGTAACTTGTTTTTCCTGCATAGCTTCTAATAAAGCTGATTGTACTTTTGCTGGAGCACGGTTGATTTCATCTGCTAAAATAAAATTTGCAAAAATGGGACCTTTTTTAATCGAAAATTCTTCTTGCTTTTGACTGTATATCATCGTTCCTATTAAGTCAGCCGGTAAGAGGTCTGGGGTAAACTGTATTCTGCTAAAGTCTCCTTTAACAGCTGTAGCAAGTGTGTTGATAGCTAATGTTTTTGCCAACCCGGGAACACCCTCCAATAAAATATGCCCATCGGATAATAAACCAATCAATAAACGGTCAACCATGTCCCTTTGACCCACAATCACCTTCTGCATTTCTATTCTTAATAAATCGACAAATGCACTTTCTCTCTCAATTTTTTCATTGATGGCTCGAATATCTATTGATGAGCTCTGATTCGTAACCTCTGTTGATGTACTTTGAATATCTTCACTTGTTTTTTGACCTTCCATATTCACTAATTAATTATATATTGTAATGCGAATTTAAATAGCCCCTTTATAAGGATGTTGTTTTCGCTGTTAATTTATGTTAAGTGCTGTAAATAGCAAACTTAGCTCAAAAATACATGTTTTTTTTGAATCGTATAAACCCTTTTTTAAGAGAGCAAAAAAGATCAGAAATAGCGTTTTGTACACGAGTAAAAAGTCGATGATAATGAAGAATTTAAGGAATAAGGTAAGGCGGCTTGACATTGCCTTATTTTTGATAAAAAGTTAGGAATTGGAATACCAAGATGGGAGTTTGTTCAGGGAAAATTAAATTTAGAGCCTATTCCCGGAATTAAAAATTCAAAAGCCATGAACTTAAGACAATTTTGCTTGGCAGTTGGCCTAAGTTTAGAAACCATATCTAGAATAGGAAGTAGAATTTTGCGGCAATTAAGACTGAAGTGGCGATAGGTTTGGAGCCGGCACTTATTGTTATGTGATAAGAGCAGATGAAGAAGCGTATAGAGGAAGTATGGTGTTGATACAGTGAGTTATTGTGTTCTAAAAGATAATTTGTATAGGCTTTCCTTTTAAAATAGAAAGGTCTCATTTATTTATGGCATCTGATAATTTGTTTAATTTGCCTTTTGATTGCCTTTAAAACATTAGGAAATGATTAAGGAAAAAATAAGTTTGAATGTTCGCTATGCTGAAACCGATCAAATGGGGTTTGTGTATTATGGGAATTATGCACAATATCTTGAAATGGGAAGGGTGGCAGCTATGAAAAAAGTAGGTATTTCATATCGTGAATTAGAAAAAGGAGGAATAGGTTTGCCGGTTAAGGATTTACATATTGACTATTACAAAGCTGCTCAATACGATGATGTTTTAACTGTAGAAACTAGTATTCGAGAAATGCCCACCAATAGAATCACTTTTCATTATCAGATTTTTAGAGGAGAAGATTTGCTGATAAAAGCAAATACTACTTTGTTTTTTATGGATTTAAAAACTCTCCGCCCATGTCGACCACCGAGTTTTATTATTGAAAAAATGAAGCCTTATTTTTAGTAACTTATCCTAAGGGTACTTTATGACTTCTTTTAGAAACAGATAAGGACAGAAAGGTTTCGACTTTGGCTATGTTGGTCATTTTGAATAATTTATCCATTACAAAGTCTCGATATTGCTCCATATCGTTTAATAGAATTTTTAATATAAAATCCGAGTTTCCGGTAACATAATGACATTCCATAACTTCGGGAATTTTTAGAATCTTTTCAATAAATAAATCTACCGTTTCTTTGTTGTGATCCTTTAAAGATATATGGGCAAATGAGTATAATTTTTTATCTAATTTTTCTGGATCTAGTATAGCGGCATATTGTTTTATAATTCCAGATTTTTCTAATTTTTTTATTCTCTCAAATATGGGCGTAGTAGACATATTCAATTGGGATGCCATTTCTTTTATGGTTACTCTCCCATCGTTTTGCAATAAGTTTAGTATCTTTTTGTCGATGTGATCAATTTTCTTCATTTTTAGAATATTTTTCTGCTATTGATGTTATTATTGGCAATAAAAGTAATAAAGTTAAGAAATGTAAGAATATTATAGTAAAATATTCTACAAAACATAAAAAAGTCGATAAAATTCTTTGTTAAGTATTATCTTGCAAGGGTATTTTTCTAAATTAGATAAATCATGGCAATTCATAAGATGGAACTCCCCAAGCTTGGAGAGAGTATAAAAGAAGCAACTTTATTAAAATGGTTAAAAAAGGAGGGCGACCTAGTTGAGAAAGATGAAGTAATTCTCGAAGTAGCAACAGATAAAGTAGATTCCGAGATTGTAGCACCAGCACAAGGGGTTTTAGAAAAAATACTATTTAAAGAAAATGAGATAGTTGCTGTAGGTCAGGTGATTGCTAAAATTAATACATCAGCTAAAACAAAGGTAAAGCAAAACCAAGCCGTTGCGGAAGAAAAGCAAGTAGAGGAAGTTGTTTATTCAGATCAGGGCATAAGTGCAGCGATGTCTTTTAGTTCTTCAATACCACGCCAAGATAATAAGGGAAGATTTTTTTCTCCTTTAGTCCGCAGTATAGCCAAAAAAGAGGGGATTACACCAGATGAGCTTCAAAATATAGAAGGTAGTGGGAATAATGGACGTGTGTTAAAGAAAGACATAGTGAACTACCTAAAACATCAAACAGCTAGTCCGAAAAGCAAGCAGAGCATGCTTCAAAGTGGGGGAGTAGAAGATTATGATGGGCAGTATGAAATTATAGAAATGGACAGAATGAGAAGCATGATTGCAGATCATATGGTTAAATCTGTACAAACTTCACCACATGTTACTTCTTATGTGGAAGCCGACGTTACGAAGATTGTTCAATGGAGGAAGAAGAATAAAGAGGAGTTTTATAAAAAGTATGGAGAAAAAATCACTTTTACGCCCATTTTTGTAGAAGCTGTTGTTAAAGCTTTGCAAGAATTCCCATTAGTTAACATCTCCATTGTTGGAAATAAAATAATTGTAAAAAAAGACATTAACATAGGGCTGGCAGCAGCCTTACCTTCTGGGAATTTAATTGTTCCAGTAATTAAAAATGCAGATAAAAAGAATTTATTAGGATTAACTACCAAAGTCAATGAATTGGTTGATAAAGCTAGAAACAACAAGTTGTCTGCAGATGAGATTCGAGGTTCTACGTTTACAATCAGCAACGTTGGAACTTTTAGAAACATTATGGGAACACCCATTATCAATCAACCTGAAGTAGCCATTTTAGCTACGGGAGTTATTCGCAAAAAGCCGGTGGTAGTAGAAACAGAATATGGAGATGTAATTACAGTTCGGCAAATGATGTACTTATCCCTTTCTTATGATCATAGAGTAGTTGATGGAAATCTAGGAGGCTCTTTCTTAGCTAGAATTATGGACCATTTAGAAGCATTTGATGAAAATAGAACGATATAAGAAATTTTTGGGATTAAAAAATAAGAGAAAATGAAGAAAATCGATAAATCAATTTTAAAAAGAGCTTTTGAAATCCTTTCAACTGCTAAGAGTATGACCGAATTATATGAGGAAAATTTTCAACATGTTTCTAAATATGTACACGCCACTTCAAGAGGTCATGAAGTTATACAAATTGCAGCAGGTTTACAGTTAAAAAACTTTGATTATGCCTATCCCTATTATCGAGATGATGCGATGTTGTTGAGCATAGGAATGAAACCTTATGATTTAATGTTGCAATTGTTGGCCAAGAAAGATGATCCATTTTCTGGAGGAAGAACCTATTATTCTCATCCAAGTTTAAAAGATGAAGATAAACCTAAAATACCCCATCAGTCATCTGCTACAGGTATGCAGGCTATACCAGCTACTGGCGCAGCTCTGGGAATGCAATACAAGGAACAATTAAAGCTAGATAACAAAAATAATCCCTTAGTTTTATGTTCTTTAGGTGATGCTTCTGTAACGGAAGGAGAGGTGGCAGAAGCTTTTCAAATGGCTGCTTTAAGGCAGCTGCCAATTCTTTATTTAATTCAAGATAACGAATGGGATATTTCGGCAAATGCCGCTGAAATTAGAGCACAAGATGCTTATGAATATATTCAAGGGTTTAAAGGTGTAGAAGCTTTTTCTATTGATGGAACTGACTTTGTAGAATCCTATTTAACCCTACAAAATTCAATTGAAATTATACGAAATGAGAGACGACCGGTATTGATTCACGCTAAAGTTCCCTTGTTAAATCACCACACTTCAGGTGTTCGTATGGAATGGTATAGGGATGATTTAGAAGAACATCAATTGAAAGATCCTTTTCCTAAAATTTGGAAATTATTAGAAGATAATGGTTTTTCTAAAAAAGAGATTGAGGCTATAGAGAAAAAGACAAAAGAAGAAGTATTAAAAGATTATAAAAAGGCACTAAAAGCAGATGATCCTCAGCCAGAAGATTTATATACCTTTGATTATGCCCCTACAGATAGGATTGAAGAAGAAGGGGAGCGCGAGCCTAAAAATGGAGAACCAACAGTAATGGTAGATTGTGCTTTACATGCCATTGAAGAGCTAATGAGAGAGCATAAAGAGTGTATGCTATACGGTCAAGATGTAGGAGGAAGATTGGGTGGAGTTTTTAGAGAAGCTGCTACTTTAGCCCAAAAATTTGGTGATGAACGAGTTTTTAACACCCCTATTCAGGAGGCATTTATTGTAGGTTCAACTGTGGGGATGGCTGCTGTAGGTTTAAAGCCAATTGTAGAAGTTCAATTTGCCGATTATATTTTCCCTGGAATCAATCAACTTTTTA
This sequence comes from uncultured Flavobacteriales bacterium, assembly GCA_964552035.1. Classification (GTDB taxonomy): domain Bacteria; phylum Bacteroidota; class Bacteroidia; order Flavobacteriales_E; family Vicingaceae; genus CAZKFN01. The sequence goes on along the minus strand of CAZKFN010000014.1, from coordinate 12,275 downwards.
CGGAAGTTAGTCGATCTTATTATTTATCCAATGGGAAATTTCCTGTTTCTATGATTTTAAGAGTTCCTATTGGTGCTTACGGTAGTGGCGGACCTTATCATTCTTCTTCTGTAGAAACTATTGTGGCTAACATTAAGGGAATTCATGTACTTTATCCTAGTAATGGAGCAGATTTAAAAGGTTTGATAAAGGCTGCCTACTACAATCCTAATCCAGTAGTAATCTTTGAGCATAAAGGCTTGTATTGGTCAAAAGTACCCGGAACTTCTGCAGCTAAAGTGATAGAACCTTCTGAAGATTATATACTTCCTATTGGAAAAGCAAACCTTGTTCAGAAAGCTAGTGAAAAAGCTGTTGAAAATGGGGAGGCAATGACGATTGTTACTTATGGAATGGGAGTACATTGGGCGCTAAATGCTGCTAAAGATTTTAACAATAGAGTAGAGCTTATTGATTTAAGAAGTTTAAGCCCCTTGGATGAAGATTGCATTTTTAATTCAGTTAAAAGGACTAATCGCTGTTTAGTAGTTACTGAAGATGCCGTACAAAATTCATTTGCTAGAAGTTTATCGGGCCTTATTCAAGAGAAGTGTTTTACCTTTCTCGATGCTCCTGTGATGACCATAGGTTCTGAAAACATGCCGGCCATACCTTTAAATAGTACTTTAGAAGAAACCATGATTCCTTCTGCGGAAAAGGTGGCTGCTAAAATAAAAGAGCTTTTAGATTTTTAGCTAATAGTTTAAAGGTTTTTTAAGAGAGATATGGTTTTTATTGGATCATCGGATTGAAATACGAAGCTTCCAGCTACTAGTACGTCCGCACCTGCTTCTACTAGTTGTTGAGCATTAGAAGAAGTAACTCCACCGTCAACTTCTATTTGTGCTTGGCTGCTATGCTCTGCAATTAAATCTCTGAGCTGCTTTACCTTTTTGTAGGTGTTTTCAATAAATGATTGCCCTCCAAACCCAGGGTTGACAGACATCAAGCAAACCAAGTCAATATCTTGGATAACATCTGCTAAAACATCAACAGTAGTATGAGGATTAATAGCTACACCAGCTTGCATTCCTTCTTTTTTAATGGCTTGGATTGTTCTATGTAAATGAGTACAAGCTTCATAATGAACAGTTAAAATATCAGCACCTGCATTTTTAAAATCAGAGATATAACGTTCAGGTTTTTCAATCATTAAATGAACGTCAAAAGGTTTCTTTGCCAAGGGTTTGATGGAGTTCATAACGGGCATACCAAAAGAAATGTTGGGAACAAAGTTTCCGTCCATGACGTCGATGTGAAAGTAATCAGCTTCACTCTTGTTGATTATATTACAAGCTAATTGCAAGTTAGAGAAATCTGCGGCTAAAATTGAAGGGGCAACTTTATGACTCATTTGTTTTTCTTCAAAATTAGCAAAATCATTTATTTTTAAATAATAAACCTTCTACCCCAAATAAGATTTCAAGGATTCACAATGAGAGTTTTGTTTTAAACGTTTGACAGCACGCTCTTTAATTTGTCTTACTCTTTCTCTGGTGAGATTAAAATGAATGCCAATTTCTTCTAGGTTATGTGCAAGGTGACCTTTTAGGCCAAAAAATAACCGAACAATTTCAGCCTCTCTTTCAGGGAGGGATAGTAAAAGTTTATCGATTTCTTTTTCTAAAGATTCCTTCAACAACTTTTCATCAGGATGTAGGCATTCTTCATTCACGATCATTTCATACATGTTGTAATAATCCTCTTTATCATTGCCTAAAGGAGCGTCCATTGACAGATGTTTCTTTGTATTCCCTCTAGAATATTTCACTTCCTCATTGCTTAAGTCTGTAAAAAGTGCAATTTCAGCATTCAATGGCTCTCTTTCTAATTTCTGTTCTAGCTCAGCCAGTGCTTTTCTTACTTTGCTGATGGTACTAATTTTATTTAAAGGTAACCTTACAATTCTAGAATGTTCTGATATGGCTTGCATAATGGATTGTCGAATCCACCAAACTGCGTAGGAAATAAATTTAAAACCCCTAGTTTCGTCAAATCGTTGGGCTGCTTTTATAAGACCTAAATTACCTTCATTGATTAAATCAGTTAAGCTTAATCCTTGATTTTGGTATTGTTTTGCAACCGAAACTACGAAACGTAGATTAGCTTTAACCATTTTATTTAATGCTATAGGGCATCCTTTTTTAATGTCTTGTGCAAGGCTTATTTCTTCTTCTATGCTAATAAGTTCAATTTTGCTAATGTCCTGTAGATAACGATCTAGAGAAAGAGTTTGCCGATTGGTAATACTTTTTGTTATTTTTAATTGCCGCATTGAAAGAACAGAGTTTTAGGAAGTTTATATTAACTTTATTTTTAAAAAAGAATTCCTAAAATTACTAAAAAAATAATTATTGCAGCATGAGAATGTTCTTTCTGAGGATTATAAAGGATTTAGAAAATAAGATGAGAGAGCATCTCATAAATGTAGAAGAACCTCGATACAGTCTAAATTAAAGTTTAATCATTTTAAAAGGACCTAACAATTTTGCTTAAATTTCAGTTATGATACGGCTACTTGAAGTATAAAATTAAGTTAGCTATTGAACCCATTTCTCATTAGAAATTAGCAAAGCTTCTTGTATGCTAATCCTTTTTCCGTTTTTAAAAGGAACTACAAAAGCATCCTTTACTTTTCCTGCCCAAAGTTTATCCCTTTTTAACTTTGCATCCAGATAATTATTGTAATTGTCGATGGCATAAGCAAACCAATTGTAATATTGGTATTCATACACTTCTTCGGTAATGTCACGTACTTTAGTAAATTGTTTGACATTTAACTTATTTTTATAAACCGCTGCAATCTGAACCTTGTAAATCAGTGCATTATTGGCTCCTGAATTGCTTGAGTTGGATTTATTCCCTGAGTTTTTATCAACTAAATTGTCCTTTGTGTTTGAAGAATTATCGTTGTTGTTGTCAACTTGCTCAGCTAAGGTTTCTTTTTCTGAATCGTTGGCAGTACTGTCTGCCTTATCGGCAAATTCATCTTCTTCTTCAATTACAAGATTGTAATGATTTTCGAACTTACTAGGAAGCATCTCTTTTTGTATAGATTTATCGTGATTCAAATAAGATACTACACCATGGATGGAAGGCTTTTTTTCTGTGTCACTTTCAGCAACGATCTCATAGCTAACTGAAATGTTTGTCTTGTCGGGCATCGTCATCCATAGAATTTTTACCATATTATTTTCAAAGCTAAAAAAGCCATCACTATTTTCAATTTCAGATGCAACAAAACCGTTAGGTATAAATTCCTCTACCTTCCCAAATCGGTTTAAGGATTGCTTCTTATCAATATCCAGTCGAACATGATAAATGTTTTTTCCCATAAACGTTATGGTACGTTTGATGGTAATGTCATCTGAAGCAGTGACTGTAGCGGAAGATTCAACCTTTTTCTCTTGAATGATAGCAAAAGGTTCTACACTGATATGCTTGTCATTTGCTATTAGTCGACTGAAACTAATGAGCGAAATTAGGCTGATGAGCATTATTAGGCATACTTTGGTAATGAGCTTATCCATTTACTTATTTATTAATTCATTCATTTGTTGAAGCAGCTTCGATTTGAGGTATTTTTTTTAAAATATTCAAATTGATACTTCATTGTTATTCTTTGTTTATTACTAGCGGGGTTGTTGTCATTTTATAAAGTGTCTAGTAAATCTTATTTCATTTATGAAGACAATTTTCCTCTATTATTACATCAAAGATATACAAATGAGCAAGTGCAGAATTTTACTTTCCAAGAAGTAATAAAGTAGAGAATGTTAATAACTTTCATTTTTTAAAAGCTAGTCTTTTTTGTTATTTATTGATTTATACAAAGTTACTAAATTTTATGCTTGTTGATTTACCAAAGTAATTAACAATAAAGTATAAAACAATAAAACCTAAAGTATAGGCTATCCACACGGGGAGTCCATAAGCAGATGGTAAGGTTCCTACTAATACAGCTACTGCACCAACAGATAAAGCATAGGGCATTTGTGTACGAACATGTTCAATATGGTTGCAAGAAGTGGCCAGTGAACTCAAAATAGTAGTATCTGAAATAGGGGAGCAATGGTCTCCTAAAACAGCTCCAGCCAATACACAAGAAATGGAATTATGGAAAATAGAAAGTGTTTCTTCATAATTTAAGCCATACTCCTGACAAATTTTCCAACAAGCAGGAATAATAAGAGGATATAAAATGGCCATAGTACCCCAAGATGAGCCGGTAGAAAATGCAATTAAACTTGCCAAAACAAAAGTTATGGCAGGTATTAAAAAGGGGCTAATATTCTCTGACATTATTGAGTTAATAAAACTTGCGGTATTTAAATCCTCTATTACAATTGCTAAGGCCCAAGCTAAAACCAATATTGAGATAGCAGAAAACATGGTTTTAAATCCATTAATAGTGGCTTCTATGCTTTCAACAAGGGATAACAAACGGCTGGAAACAGAAAGCAAAATAGATAGGCCAAGAGCAGCAAAAGATGACCATAACAAAGCTAAATAGGAATCCGACTCTCCAATTGTCTCTGAGAGTTTATGCCAAAAACCCGTTTCAACATTTGACCAAATTTCTGGACTATAACCGGTATAAATAAGCCCAGCGATTGTTCCAAAAATTATTATTAATACGGGAATTATAGCATTGTAAGCTTTTGGGATAATACTTTCTTTAGGTTCTATGTTGTCGATTAGTTCGTGCATGGAGGAATTATTCCTATTGGTATTTGTTAAGGGGGTTCCTCTTCTTGCTTCGTATTCTGCTTTGTGCATGGGACCGTAATCTTTGTCTTTTAAGATGAGGATAAGAATAAACACTAACGTGAAAATTGGATAAAAGGAATAAGCCAGAGAATTGATAAAGGTGGCATATACTCCTTCATTCAACCCATCAATTTTATTGATGCCATCAGATATATAGCTCAATTCAGCACCAATCCATGTGGTAATAAATGCAATGGAAGCCACTGGAGCCGCAGTAGAGTCAACGATATAAGCTAACTTTTCTCTAGAAATTTTTAATCTATCGGTAATAGGACGCATGGTATTACCAACAATTAAAGTGTTTGCATAATCGTCAAAAAATACAATAATTCCCAGAGCCCAAGTGGCTAACTGCCCTGATTTTGCATTGTTTGCATATTTAGAAACTTTGTTTACTACTCCTTTCATTCCTCCATTTTTGCTAATTACATTTACAGTTCCACCAATTAGTAAGGAAAATAAAATAATCGCTAAATGACCACTGTTACTTAAAGCCCCTAGAATATAGGTATCAATAGCAGCCATGAAACTTTTCAATAAACCCATTA
>CAZKFN010000014.1:0-6908 GCA_964552035.1 uncultured Flavobacteriales bacterium | reverse complement strand
AATAAAAATGAATGATAAAAGAACCGGTAAAAATTCCTAGGATTAAAGAGAGAATAACTTCTTTAAAAAGTAATGCCAATAATATGGTAATTAAAGGAGGAAGTATTGATAACCAGAGTGGAATAGGATTAATAGTTTTGCTTTCTACCTTATTGTCAATGCGAATAGAAAGTTCGCCTTTTTCGAAAATTGAACATAAAATAATAGCCTGATTATCTATTATTTGAATTGGAATTTCTTGACGATTAAATACGGCTTTAATTTCTTCTCCTTTTTTAATATCATCAACAACTATTTTAGCTTCCTTACCCTTAATAAAAAGTAAAGGCCAATCAATCTCGGCAGCTTGAAGTGGGGTGTTGAAAATAAAAAATAAGCCAATCAAAAGGCCAATAAAGCGTGAAGAAGTCAAAGTGTTCTTTTAAAATTAAAAGGTAAATATATTAAAAGCTATTCCATTTTTATGAATTATATCTGAAATCATTCGGAGGTTAAATGGAATTGTGCTACTTTCTTTACCGACCCAACTTTAAGTTGATCAAGGGTTTCCATTCCAATTCTATATCGAATTAGTCTAAATGTTGGATGCCCTATTGCAGCCGTCATTTTTCGAACTTGGTGAAATTTCCCCTCTCTTAGGGTGATGCTTAACCAGCTCATTGGCCCGTGCCTTTCACTTCTTACTTTTCTGTTTTCCAACAATAAAAAATCTGGAGTAGCAATTTTCTCTATCTTGCTTTCCAAAGTTTGGTAATCCCTGCCTTCTATGTTGATTGTAATTCCTTTTCTGAGTCTTTCTAGTTTCTTTTCAGTAGGATAACCATCGACTTGAACAAAATATTCCTTTTCTATTTTAGCACTTCTAACTTTATGGCTAAGCTTTCCATTGGTAGTTAAAAATAACAAACCTTCAGACTTAACGTCTAATCTTCCAATAGCCATAGTTCCTTCAGCAAAATCGTACAAATCGCTTAAGAGCATTTTCTTTCTTTTTGAGTTGTTTTTAAACTGACTTAAATATCCATAAGGCTTGTGAATGATAAAGTGATGATGATCGGACATACCTTTTTAAAATGTTATTTTTAATGTGATTAAAATTAATACTCTTAAGAATATGCTTAAAACTTGACATTTTGTCACTTTCTTCTGCTTGGCATATCCTTTGGGAATAGATTAATTAGAAAATTATTAATCAAAAATATAGAATTATGGCTAAAGGACAGATTAATGTTCAAACGGAAAATATTTTTCCAATCATTAAACAGTTTTTATATTCCGATCAAGAAATATTTTTAAGAGAGTTGGTATCCAATGCTGTTGATGCCACTGAAAAGTTGAAAACCATGGCCAATTTAGGAGAGCTAAAAGAGGAGATGGGAGATATAACAGTAGAGGTTAAATTGGATGCCAAAAAGAAAACCTTAACCATTTCCGATAAGGGAATTGGAATGACCGAAGAAGAAGTTGACAAATACATCAATCAAATTGCTTTTTCTTCTGCAGAGGAATTTGTAGAAAAATATAAAGATAAAGTAAGTATTATCGGTCATTTTGGCTTAGGATTTTATTCTTCTTTTATGGTTGCCGATAAAGTTGAGATTTTTACTAAATCTCATAAAGAAGGTTCAAAAGCAGTACGTTGGGAGTGTGATGGAAGTCCTAATTATACCTTGGAAGAGGATGATACTCAAAAAGAAAGAGGGACTTCTATTGTGTTGCATATTTCTGAAGATGCTAAAGAATTTTTAGAAGATGGACGCATTCAAGAGTTGTTGAATAAGTATTGTAAGTTTATGCCTGTGCCTATTAAATTTGGTACTAGGGAAGAAACTATTCAAGAAAAAACAGGTGAAAAAGATGAGGATGGAAAAGAAAAAACCAAAGAAAAAACCGTTGTAGTTGATCATATCATCAACAATTCATCTCCTGCATGGATTAGAACTCCAGCAGATTTGAAAGAAGAGGATTATAACAACTTTTATATGGAATTATACCCCATGAATTTCCAAGAGCCTTTGTTTAACATTCATTTAAATGTAGATTACCCTTTTAATCTTACGGGAATTTTATATTTCCCCAAGTTGAAAAATAACTTAGAGGTTCAAAAAGACAAGATTCAATTGTATAGCAATCAGGTTTTTGTTACGGATTCTGTGGAGGGTATAGTACCTGATTTCTTAACCTTATTGCACGGTGTTATTGATTCACCAGATATACCCCTAAACGTTTCTCGTTCCTATTTGCAAAGTGATAGTAATGTAAAAAAGATTTCCAATTACATCAGTAGAAAGGTTGCGGATAAGCTAAATGAGTTGTTTAAAAAAGACCAAAAAGCTTTTGAGGAAAAATGGGACGATATTAAGCTGTTCATTGAATATGGAATTCTTTCCGATGAGAAATTTGCAGAAAAAGCTGAAAAATTTGCTTTATATAAAAATACAGAAGGAGAATATGCTATTTTTGATGATTATATAGAAAAAATTAAGCCCAATCAAACGGATAAGGATGAGAAAATAATAGTATTGTATACTACAAATCCTGAGGAACAGTACAGTTACATTCAATCTACTAAAGAAAAAGGTTATGATGTATTGGTAATGGATACTCCTTTAACTGCACATTTAGTTGGTAAGCTAGAGCAGAGTAAAGAGAATCTTAGCTTTACTCGAGTGGATGGAGATACGATTGATCAGCTGATTAAGAAGGAGGAAGAACAACCTTCTAAGTTATCTGAAAAGGAAGAAGAAAAATTAAAACCAATTATTGAAAGTGTAGTTCCTCAAGGAAACTTTACAGTCAACTTTGTGAGTTTAAGTGAAAAGGATCAACCTATGACCATTACTCAATCAGAGTTTATGAGGAGAATGAAGGAAATGAGTGCTGTTGGCGGCGGGGGAATGATAGGAATGGAAAATATGCCGGATGCTTATGATTTAAAAGTCAATTCCAATCACCCTACCATAGGAAAATTACTTCAAGAAAAAGACAAAAAAAAGCAAAAGCAAATTGCAAAACAATTAGCAGACCTTGCATTGTTGTCACAGAATCTTTTAAAAGGTAAAGATTTAAGTGAATTTATACATCGTTCTGTAGAATTAATTTAATTTAGTTGGTTTTAAACTTTAAAATAAAAGAATTGAAAAAAATAAGAAACTTAATAATTTTATTGTTTGCTGCAGGAACTTTGTCTTCTTGCGGCTATAACAATATGGTGTCCAAAAGTGAGGCTGTTGAAGGACAATGGGCGCAAGTAGAAAACGTTTATCAACGTCGTGCAGATTTAATACCCAATCTGGTGAATACCGTTAAAGGATATGCAGATTTTGAGAAAAGCACTTTAACAGAAGTGATAGAAGCGAGATCAAAAGCTACATCAATCAACCTTAATACAGATGATTTGACACCTGAGAACATTGAGAAGTTTCAACAAGCTCAAGCTGAATTGAGTGGAGCTTTATCAAGATTATTAGTAACCGTAGAGCGTTATCCCGATTTAAAAGCTAATCAAAATTTTTTAGAACTTCAAGCACAATTGGAAGGGACAGAAAATAGGATTTCTGTAGAAAGAATGAAGTTTAATGAGGTAACAAGGGATTATAATACGTATATTAAACAATTCCCTAGAGTGATTTATGCTTCTTGGTTTAAGTTTGAGAAGAAGGGGTATTTCGAAGCAGATACTGGTGCTGATAAAGTACCAACAGTTGAATTTTAATTATGGCAAAAAATACATTTTCAGCCCAGGAGCAAGAGTTAATCAAAGCAGCTATCCATCATGCAGAACAAAATACTTCTGGAGAAATAAGAGTGCACATAGAAAATAAATGCAACGGCAATGTATTAGATAGAGCTGCTTTTATTTTTGAATTGTTAAAAATGCATGAAACCAAACAGCGCAATGGGGTATTGTTTTATTTAGCCATAGAAGATAGACAATTTGCTATTCTAGGAGATTTGGGGATTAATTTAAAAGTTCCCAAAGGTTTTTGGGACAAGATTAGCGATGAGATATTGGAATATTTTAAAAAAGAAGAGTATGTAGAGGGGTTGGTTAAGGGAATTAAAGAAGCTGGAGTGCAATTAAAAACTTACTTTCCATATGAGGTAGGAGATGAAAATGAATTAGAAGACGATATTTCTTTTGGAGATTAATAAATCATGTTAGTAAGAGCTTTTTTGTATGTCTTTATTTTTTTTATGCTTCCATTTTATGGAATTGCACAGCAGGAGAGTTCATGTTTTCCCAAAGCTCCGAATCCACCCCGTTTGGTTAATGATTTTGCTAAGGTATTAAGCCCTCAAACAACTCAAGGTTTAGAGCAGCATTTGGTCAACTTTAACGATACCACTTCCACACAAATTACCATTGTTACTTTAACGGATTTATGTGGTTACGAAGCTTCGCAATTTGCTTTTGCTATTGGTGAGAATTGGGGAGTTGGGAGCAAAGAATTTAATAATGGTATTGTCCTTTTAGTAAAACCCAAAATAGGAAATGAATTTGGTGAAGTTTTTATTGCTACTGGCTATGGATTAGAAGCTGTTCTCCCAGATGCAATTGCCAAGAGGATTGTGGAGAGAGAAATGATACCTAACTTTAGAAATGAAGATTATGAAAGTGGTATTGTTGCAGCAGTACAGGTGCTCATGGAGATTACCGGAGGAGAGTATTCAGCTCAGGACTATAACAATAAACATACAGAGTCCATTCCTCTATATCCCTTATTAATTCTTTTTTTTATTGTGTTTTTAATGTTTGCTAAAACCTTTAAAAGGGCAAGGAAATATGCCAAGACTAACAATATAAGTTTTTGGTTAGCTCTTATGCTCTTGGGTTCTATGCAAAGCAGGCACAGAGGGCATTACGATAGCTTTTCTTCCGGCAGTAATAGGTTTGGCGGAGGGGGAGGAGGCTTTGGTAGAGGCGGAGGATTTGGTGGTTTTGGTGGAGGAAGTTTTGGAGGTGGAGGAGCTGGTGGGAGATGGTAAATCCATCTTTTTGTGAAAGATTTATCCTTATTTTCGCAGCGAGTTTTCAGTAAATTAAAACATGATAAAATTATCATACCCTCAACTTCCTTCCTTGTTGGTTTTGATGTTGTTTTTGCTCAGCTTTTTGAGTAGTGCACAAACTCCTACTTATAAATTAGAAAGTGGAATAAGTGCACAACATGAGTTGAGTGAAAAATCTACTCTTATTTTTGGACTTTTCTCTAGAGAAACTTTTAATGAATACGCAACAGAAAAAATTAATCCCTATACCGATAGATTGGATGTTAGTGGGTTTTACCAACATTCAATAAACGATAAAATGAATGTTACCCTAGGTTTTATTCATAGGAGTAATCTTCCTTTTGAAAATAATCGATTTACAGAAAACCGTTTTACTCAAAGTATAACTTATAAATCAGGCTTTTTACTTTCTCTATCTCATAGGTTGAGAGCTGAAGAGCGTATTTTTAAAAAGCAGACGGATTTAAGACTGCGTTATCAAATAAAACACAAAGGAGCATTTAAAGCGGAAGAGATAGTTGAAAATTCTTTTTATTATTTTCTTTCAGAAGAAATCCTTTTTAACATTAGTAAAACTACACTTGCTGAAAATAGAGCTTCTTTAGGTTTGGGGTACATGTTTTACAATGCTAGCAGCTTGGAAGTGTCGGTAAGTAATAGATACTCAAACCTTTTAGCAGATAAAAGTCAAAGTACTATGCAGCTAATTGCAACTTATTCCTTTTATTTTTAAATCCTTTTCACACTACTTTTTTTAGTTAAATTTACGGGTTTACATTATTTTATTTCAAATGCAAGAACAATATTATGATAAATAAAATTAAATCATGGTATAGATTTCTATCACCTAGATTTCAAAGTATACATTTAGATTATAAAGTAAATAGTAAGCCAAGGTATGGGCATGGTAAAGCAGCTCACAATCTCCTTTATGAAATTATTAATCGGAATAGAAAGGAGTATAAGGAGGCTTTACAATATTTTTTAAATCATTCAGAAAATATTCATACGATAAAAGATATAAAAAATGAGGATGATGAAAATAACCCAACTTGGAATAATCAGTTTTTACCTGGGCTAGATATTGTTAGTATTTATGGAATGATTGCTAAGCATAAACCAAAAAAATACATTGAAATTGGATCGGGAAATTCAACAAAAGTTGCACGAAAAGCAATAAAAGAAAATAATTTAAATACTCAAATAACTTCAATTGACCCTTTTCCTAGAGCTAATATCGATCATTTAGCAGATAAAGTAATTAGGGAACCTTTTGAAAAAATTTCTGACAATAAATTTATTATTAACTCATTAAATGAAAATGATATTTTGTTTATTGATAATTCTCATCGTGTTTTTCCTAATTCCGATGCAATGATTTTCTTTTTAGAAATACTTCCATTTTTAAAGAAAGGCGTTATTGTTCAAATTCATGATATTTATCTTCCTTATGATTATCCACAATTTATGTGTGATAGATTTTATAATGAACAATATATGCTTGCTGCTTTTCTTTTGTCTAATCCCGAAAAATTTAAAACTATTTTGCCAAATTATTTTATAAGTAAAGATGAAGAATTGGCAGATATTATTTCACCAATATGGAAACATCCTAATCTAAATCATGTAGAAAGACATGGTGGGTCATATTGGTTAATAATAAATTAAGGTGCTTTTATAGATTTTGTGTTTTTATTGCAAATATTTTAAATCAAGCTAATCTTATAAAGCATCATAAAAAAAGGGCGACTTTTAAAAAGCCACCCTTTTATTATTGTTGTTGATTTGCTTACAAATAAGTTTGCAAGCTTGTTTGTGCAGAAACTCTTCTCAATCTTCTCAATCCTCTTTCTTTAATTTGTCGGATTCTTTCTCTGGTTAAACCAAAGTGGTTA
>CAZKFN010000013.1:0-38888 GCA_964552035.1 uncultured Flavobacteriales bacterium | reverse complement strand
TAGGTTTACAATCAACTTATGAATATTTAATTCCATAAGGTTTTGCAACAAAAAGTAATTAAAAACCTCCTAGGTGATTATCTTAGGAGGTTTTTATCTTTGGGCGCAATGCTTTTTCTTACTGTTTAATATACGAATAGAATCCTTAAAGCACAACACAAAATGAGTTTGAATTAACACCACATAATTATCCATAAACTTTTAATTGTATCAAAAACTTTATCCTTAAAAAAAAAAGAGTTGAGAAATTAAACTCAACTCTTTTTTTTAACCATAAATCCTTATTGCTATTCCCTTACTTTATAATTATTTTCTTAGTTTCCATAGCGCCATCAGTTATACATTGAACAAAGTAAATCCCCCTACTTAGATGATGTAACTCCAATTTATGTTTAGAAGAAACACTAAAGTTAACTCTTTCATCATGCACCAATTTCCCTTGTGTTGTATATACCCGTATTTCATGTGTTTTTGACAAAGTGCTTTCAATGGTTACATTTCCATTGGAAGGATTAGGATAGATATGGATAAAATCATCCTTCATTTGATGATCCTCAATGCCATTGGGTTCTCTATTTCCACAAGGAGGAACTCTAAAGCAGAACTTCTCTATCACGCATGAAGATTTATCACACCCGTTGGTAATGACAATATCAAAGCAATATTCTCCTCCAGGTATAAAGGTTTGATTGGTATTCCATATGCCAGTAAAAGTATTTAAACCTGGATGAACTGGATTAGGTGAAGCTAAGTCTATGCTGCCAAAAGGTGGAATAATAGCAATGTAAAATTCCTTGCAAGGCATTCCAAAAGGATCAAAATAAACATCTGCTGAAAACTTATAGGAAGCATGCCCCTCGCGATCTGTAAAACAATCAATTCTTTTCATAGCCGCCTTACCTTCACATGGCTTTTCACAAATGCTAATGTCTAAATCAGCTGCACAAGAATAATCCTCACAACCGTAATAAGTTTTAAGGTATAATCTAATGGTCACAGAAGTTTGTGTAGTTACGATATAATCTTCAACCATACCATTACCAGATTGAACGGTCATCCAATTTCCACCAACCAACTCTTCCCATCTCCATTCTGCATAATCTCCTTCCACACCAGGAAAAAAGAAGGTATCTCCTGGAGCTATACAATCTGAATAACATCCACACATAAAGGTGCAAAAATCAGGTAAATCATGCACTTGTATAAAACTTTGACTTTTGCATCCATTGATATCAGTCCCTGTAGCCACATAAATCCCAGCTGATAAAGCTGTAGCTGTCATTCCTACATCTCCCGTACTCCATGAAATATGTACATAATCCTGAGAGTTTAATACCATTAAAGTTACCGGATTATTAGGACAAGCAGGTGTTGGATTGCTTACCACATAAGGAACAACTGGAGGAGTATGTACTGTAAAAGTAAACACTTGAGATTCTTTAGTACAATTGCTTACCGGATCGGTAATTACAACTTTTACCTCATAAGTTCCCGTTTGAAATAAATTATAAACGGTTACAGAGGAAGTACTTGAACTTAAGGGGATAAAGGAAGTTGAAGTCGGGTATTTTATCAACCATTGATAGGTATAATTATCTCCATAATGTGCAGATAAATAAACATTACCTCCCATACAGTGATTCTTATCACCACTGATAACGGGGGTTGGAATATCTTCCACCTTAACCGCTGCAGGTCCAAAAGATTTATTACACCCATATTGATCAGTAACAGAAATATAATTTGTTGAGGTCTGATTAACCATCATACTAACTGTTGTTGCATTATTGCTCCATAAGTAACTATAAGGTGCTGAACTGGGTGAAGTAGTATTGTTAAAAGTCAAGGTAGCAAAAGAAGTAGGACAAATTGGTGTGGAGGGATTAATTGAAATCGTTCCATCAATGTTATTTCTTCTTACCTCTACAGGCTTAGTAAGGTTATCGGTACAGCCATATTCGTCTACTACTACCAAATTAACATTAAAGTTTTGAAAATTGCTATTTACAGCGGCATAGGTTTTAGTAGGGTTTTGAGAAAGTATAGAGGAGTTGTCTCCAAAATCCCATTCCCAAGAGGCAATATTTCCCACAGATTGATCGGTAAATTCTACAATATTTCCTTCACAAACTATAGGATCGCTAATGCTAAAATCTGCATCCACTTCCTCCGGCATAGTAAAGTAAATTGTGTGTGTACAATTGGCATTTACACTTTGTCCATGATAATTGTAACTTTTAGTCTCTGTTAAGCTAATCATGTAATCCTCTCCTCCAATCAATCCTGTAACATTCATAAAGTTTAGGGAAGTAGAAGATGTTACCAAAGTATTGTTAATGTCGTATACATTCCATTGGTGATTAAAAGTGCTTAAAGGATGAATCACTACATCCGAAGTATTGAGAAAGTCAACATTTAAACCATTAGAGCTACATTCCACATTAATCTCAAAATCTGAAACAACGGGAACAATTACGGTTTGTGTATCCACTACTGCACAATAATTAGGACCAAAATTTGCCACTAATATTATGGGATATACTCCACTAGCTGCAACAGTATATGTAGGATTACTACCTGTAGCAATCACATTTCCATTATAATACCAAGTAATGTTATTGGTGGGTTGTGAAATGGTTTCTGTAAAACTAATTTGTGTACAAGATGGATTTGGGGAATTTGTAGCTACGCTATAAGTAAAGCTGGCTGTAGCTCCGTTTGGCGTACAACTTGGTCCACCACCTTGGCAAACTTTTGCCGTTAAGGTATCTGTTAGAGCAACACAGCCGTTAACATCGACTACCTCCACCCAATAGTTTCCAGCATCAGCAGCGTTATTCCCTATAGTATAAGTTGTACCTGGTTGAGGATTTATAGGATTTCCATTTTTATACCAAGTATAGGTAAAGTTAGAAGGATTTTGCATGCTTAAAATTAAATCCACACTATGGTCGTCAATACATTCAATAATTCCGTTGTATGTCAAATTGGCTACTGGCTTAGGATTAACTACTATGGCTTTTGAAGCTGTATATTGCCCATTACAATTATTGGCTTTTACAATTACAACAAAAGAACCACTGTGATTAGGAAAATTATAATTTACCGTACTACCATTTCCATTAGCAACAGTTGTAGAACCGCCAAATTCTTTAATCTCCCAACTGTAATTTGTCCCATTTCCTATGTCAAAGCTTGCATTCCAAGCTGAAGGTGCATCTTGACAAACCACATCCGGACCTGAAATAGATAAAGTAGGTGTTTTTACTTCCACTTGAAAGTTTACAGTTTGAGAAGTATTACTACAAACTGTTGGCTTTAAACTAACATCTGCAAAACCAGTATAATTATTCCATACTACAGAAATACTGTTGGTATTCTGTCCACTAATGACACTTCCGGCTGTAGCAGGAGAAATACTCCATTCATAAGCATCTAGATTTGCAGTAGTTTGATAAATATGAGGTGTAGAAGAATTAGTATTTCCACAAACGGAATTATCTCCTGTAATGCTAATAGAAGGAATGGGTTTATCATTGATGTTAATAGTGTACGGATCAGATTTACAATCACCTCCTTTAGAAACTTGATATAAAGTAATGCTTTTTGTTCCACTACCCCAAATAACAGAAACTGAATTCCCATTTGAAGTAGTTAGTGTACCCCCATTGTTAATCTCCCACTCCAAATAATAATCAGAAGAAGAAGAAACCGCGTGATAAACTGCAGCTTCACCAACACAAACTTCTATTGGCCCGTTAATCGTAGTAGCCGTTGTAGGAGTTTCAATCACCTCCAACAATAAAGTAACTTGCTCATTACAAAATAACCTTGGTGAAGAAGCATCATAAGCATATACCCCATAGGTTCCAGGGCTTAAAGTTGAAATCGTAGTAAAAGTACTTGTAGAAGTCGCATTATCTACCAAGGTATTATTGGCATCCACTACTTCCCAATTCAATAAACTATTAGGCATAGAATTAAAAGTAGCTGTCGTACCTTCGCAAATCATCTTATCTCCTGTAGCATTAAATTCATTTAGAACTCTAACTTTAAACACGTTAGATTCACCCATACAAGACAATAATTTATTTTCGTATTTCACAATAACTTCATGATCTCCTGAAGTATTAAAAGAATAGCTCAATTCAGAAGTTGTAGAACTTTGAATTACCCCATCAACAATCCATGTGTATTTTGCACCTGGATAACAAGGAACCTCAAATTTCCCTTTTTCATATAAACACAATACGCTATCTCCAACGATATCAATTGTAGGAGGAATAATTGGAATCTCAAGAGTTGTAACAGAAGAACAAACCTCATCACATCCTGTTACGCTAAGGCTAATGGTACCATTAGGTCCAGATTGCCAATCAATTTCAATACTCGTAATGTTACTTCCACTAACGGAATGACTGGTTTGGCTGTTTGCCGTTCCATTATGCCCAACTATAAAACCGTTGTTAGAAATGTGCCATTCATAATGTACATTACTGCATGAAGCAGAAGGTAAAATAGCTTGATAAGAAAATACTCCGCTTCCGCACACTACATTGTTGCACACTATTTCTGGCCCTTCATTTTCTAACACTTTCACCCACAAGTAAGAAGTATCTCTACATCCACAATTATTTTCGACAATTTGCCTGGTTAAATAACCACCGGGTTGGTCAAAAACTTGACAAGGATTTTGATCCGTAGAAGTTCCCCCATTTCCAAAATCCCAAAACCAAGCTGAAGCTCCTTGAGATAGGTCGTCAAAACACACATTTGAACCTTTACAAATTTCTATTACAGGAGCAAAATTAGAATTAGAACTACTTATCACCGTTTGCGCTTGAACTACTTTAAATTTTGACTCAGGCTTTTCAACAATTTCTATACACACTGTATCAAAACCCTCACAACCGTATAAATTAGTTTCCTTAACAATCACTAGAGCTTGCCCTGGTCCGGTCCAACTAACTACAGCTTCATTAGTGTTAGCACCACTTACATTGCTATAGTTTCCAATTACCGTCCACTCGTATTGGCTTCCAGAATTAAAATCTGTAGTATAAGTTACATCTGTAAATTCACAAACAACATCACAACTGAGTATAGGTCCTCTCGATGGTTTAATTGAGTCTCCAATACAATCGCTACTAAAGTTAGAAGTAATATGCGGTTCAGGTGAAGTACCTATAATTACATTTAAAATTTCATTTGCAATTGGAATTCCATTTTGTGTAACTGTTAAATTAATTGTATAAGGTGGATTTCCTGCCAAACCCCATTCCACGGTATATGTAGATAAATTATTTACTACATCAACTCCTTGAGTACCCGTTCCGCCAATTACGGACCATTGGTACGTATTAGCAGGGTTATAAGAATAAGTATAAACGTTAACATCCCCCTCGCAGACAAAGATGCTTCCATTTATTGGAGGAGCAAATTCTTCTGCCTTTAAGTTGTTTTGATATAAGAAAGCTGCTAAAAAAAATAGAATCAATATTGAATATTGTGCTGTTGAGCTTAGTTTAGTTTCCATAGGAAGAAATTTTGTGTATGATTATTTTGTGTATGATTTATATGTTTTAATACGTTAAAAGTTTAAAAAAAGTTGCATCGATCCTTTTATTTTTTAATAATTTTCTATCCTATAGCAACTTAAAAATAATTCAATCCAAAACTTGAATTAACAAGTAAAGCTCTGCATTTTAATTTTAGGTTAAAAACAATTACTTAAGAAAAATTAATATTTTCGTACCAAAATAGGTTCCAAAACTTTTTTTCTAACAACTGTTTAAAAGTTGACCTAAGCTATCAAAACTTTTTCGTTAATTTGAAAAAACACTAAAACCCTAAAAGTCTCATGAAGGATTCAATAGATCTAACTCCTTTCAAACACCAAGTTCCCTTATCCATACGATTTATGGACTTAGACATGATGAATCATGTTAACAATGCAAGGTATCTTAACTATTTAGAAGAAGCAAGAATAGATTATTCTCAAAAGATTATGGGGTTGTTTTCTAACATAGAGGAGTTAAGCGTAGTTGTTGCTAGAATCGAAATCGATTATATTAGCCCTTTATTTTTTGGTGAAGAACTCGTTGTATACAATAGAATATTTAAAATTGGCGAAAAAAGTTTACAGTTTGAAAGCCTCATTAAAGTAATAGGTAATAAGGAGAGAATTGCTGCAAGAGCTATACAAGTGCTGGTTTCAATAAATCCAAAAACAGGAAAATCAACAGCTATTCCAACAAATATCCAAGAAAAAATTCAAGATTTTGAAAATATGTAAAATAAAATTGCGTTTTTGAAGAAAGTATTATACTTTTAGAGCTCAATGAATAGTTATAGAACACTGACATATAAAGAACTTAATATTCTTCAAGAAGATTTTACCCATTTTTTATACCTAGAAGGCTATAGTAGGTTTGATTGGACTATCTTGGTTGAAGAACATCCTGAGTATGCTATTGATATGTTGAATCGCTACTCTGATTTAGCTTTTGAAAAAATTATGAAGGGTATTAATTATGTTGAACGATTAAAAAATGGAAGATTAACTGCTATTTTTTGTCATAAGTTTTACTTTGACATTACCGCAATTGATTTGGATTTAAAGCAAATCAACTTATTAACACAAGGTAAAGATTTGGCACAGGTTATAAAGCTGGGTAAGACTCGCTTTAATTTGCGTTTTAAAAAAATAAAATACTCCATTCAAAGGGAATATGAAATTTTTGATTTAATAGAAAGAGGATACCAACCTTCTAATGATTATAATTACCAAATAATTAAAGAGTTAAAAAAAACATTAGAAAATTAGCTTCCCTCTTCTCGATCCTTTTTTCTGTAAATCTCTAGAAGAATACCAACCTCTTTTTGCTGAACAGCGATCCCACTAGCCTTTAACAGTCTTGAAGATTCTTCTATAAGCGGTTTATTTTCAAAGTAATTATCTCTTAAAAAATGGATAAATTTAAGACATTGAAAAGCATCAAACCACTGAAATAATCGTTTGATAAATAGAGTTAAGGAGGTTGATTGCGTACGTATTTCACTTAACTTATCAGCCAATTGTTGCTCACCAAAATAGGCTGCTAAATAAGAACTATTTTTAGGTTCTTCAGCATACCATTTTTCTACATTTGAAAAAGTATTTTTCAATACCTCAAATGAAGAAAAAGCATAAGAGTTCTCTATATTTCTTTCTTGGTTTAGCATTTCTAAGATGGCTCTCCCAGTGCCAAAGGGAACTCTATCAGATATTCTAGGAGAAGGAATAACAGTAGTGTTATAAAGTGATGTAAAATTACCCTTTTTGAACATTTTTTGTAAAAAATAAAAGTCTTCTCCTGCCTTTCTTTTGTTCATTCCACCCTCTTCACTGTACGCTCTAGCTCGAACAGCCATAGAGGAGCCAACGGTGTAAAAATCATAAGGAAGCCCAGCATAGGTTAATCCGTTTTTATAATACCTTAAATGCAATTCATAAAATGCAATCCCTAGGTTGATTTCATGAGAAAAATCTTTGGAATTAATAGGATGTTCAAAATATATTGAGCAAGCGGGAGTTTTAGGATAAGTTTGGAAATGTTCCTCAATGGCTTTTAAATAATTTTGGGCACAAGAGCTATCGGCATCAAAACAAATGATGATACCTCCCCATTCTTGAAGAGTTTGAAATCTCCTAAGTGCTTCATCCATTCCTATCTTTCTTGCTAATCCAACTCCTGCATGTTTTCGAGGCAATTGATTTTCTTCTATACAAAACAAGGCATAACTTGGTTGCGAAAGAGAAGCATACCAATTTAGGGCTTCTTCTTTACAAGCTTGATTGATGGTTAAAACCTCTTCCTCATTCTCCGATGCATTAAATACCAAAATTACTTCTACTTTTGAGCGAGGTACAATAGCTTCTTGCAAAGCTTTTAGTGGTTGTAAAACACTTTTCTCTTTATAAACGGGAATTACTACAATTAAAGCAGTACCTTTTGCTGGTTTTGCTGTTATTAATGGAGGTTTAAGAGTGTTTTTTTCGAGATAACGTTGAAACATAGGAATTAGGGATAAAGCCTTTTGATGAGCCAAACCTTCTCTTTTTTTACATAACAAAAGCGATCGTGCAAACGACTCTTGCGTCCTTGCCAAAATTCATAATAAAAAGGTTTTGCCAAATAACCACCCCAAAAGGCTGGACGTGGAACTTTCTCACCTTCAAACTTTTCCTTGTAATGCTGGTATCTTTCTTCAAGAGACTTTCTATCGTCTAACTCTTGACTTTGAAGAGAAGCCCAAGCACCAATTTGGCTTTCTCTAGGACGAGATGAAAAGTAACGATCGGATAATTTTTCAGAAAGGACTTCAAGCTGTGCTTTAATTCTAATTTGTCGATCAAAATCTGCCCAAAAGAAATTGAGGGCTACATTTTTATTGCTTAAAATATCTTTTCCCTTTTTACTGCCATAATTCGTATAAAACTCTAAACCTTCCTCATAAGCATCTCTCAATAAGACTACTCGACTGTCTATTTCATCTTTATGGGCTGTTGAAAGAACAAAGGCATTGGCATCTTTGATATTTTCTTTAAGAGCTTTTTCTAACCAAGAGTTGAAAAAATCTAAAGGGTTTTCAGGTAAATCTTCTTTATCTAAAGAATCAAAGTCAAACTCTCTTCTCAAGTGACTAACTTGATCTCTAATATTTTCCATGTCTTTTTATTATTACTTTTATTATTAGCTAACGAATAGTTAAGCATGTAAAACTTAAAACAAGAGCTATTTTATAAAGATTAAAGGTAAGAAATTAAATACTTAATGTTTCTTTTAGCTTTTGGATAATCTGGAATTACAAGAGAGTTGGAAATTCATAAGGTATCTTCTGATTTCATTAAAGGTAGCATTGTATTCAAGACTTTTGTGTTGGATGATTAGCTAGTTTGATAAGTCAATTGAAATAGAGGTTTTTGGGAGATATCTACTGACTAAAACTTTGATTGCTAACCCACTTACTTAGCTTAGTTTATTAAACCCATTACCTATATTATATTTTATTAATATAGCAATGGCCTTTTATTTGAGACCTTACACAATTATTCTAAATCGATTATAACTATTTTGACTAAGATGCTTTTCACTTTTATATTTAAATAAATCCTAAGATAGAAAAATTTTTAAGAGGTTAAATTTCTTTTATCCTCTTCTTGTTTTTAAGGATTTTTAAAGACAATCTCCTAGCTTTCTAAAAAAACAACAATGAATTTATCTTATATTTGGCTTTATGGATTACAACCCTTTTAAAAAACCAATTTCAGAACTAAGCAACTTGAAACCTTCTAAAGGTAGATTGTTGATTTCTGAACCCTTTATGAGCGATCCTAATTTCCAACGCTCCGTAATATTAATCACCGAATACAACAATGAGGGAATTATGGGTTTTATTTTAAACCATCCTTTGCCTTTTAAAATAGAAGATGTTTTAGAAGATTTCCCGAAATTTGCTGCCCTCTTATATGAAGGTGGTCCAGTTTCAGGTGATCAACTCTTCTTTATCCACAATCAAGGAAATAAAATCGAAGACAGTATTGAAATCACCGATGATGTCTATTGGAGTGGCGATATTTCACAACTGAAAGGAATGATACACAATAAAGAAATAAGTCCTTCCGATGTAAAATTTTTCTTGGGATACTCTGGATGGGATAAAGCTCAATTGGACAGAGAGCTAAAAAGTAATTCTTGGTTTGTTCAAGAAGCTAATCCTTCAATTGTATTTGATAACGACTTAGATTTATGGAAAAAAGTGGTAGAAAATTCTTCTAAAGAAATTTCCATAATGGCCAAATTCCCATTGGACCCAAAACTTAATTAACCTTAGCGTTAATCAACGCTATAAGTTTTTTACTTTGACGGTTGTAATATCTTTTATCTCTAAAGGCAACCACCCATTTTATTCCAGCTATAGAATTGGTTAGAAAGCACTCCTCTGCATCTATTAAATCTTCCAGCCCCATGCTTCTTTCTACTGTTTTTATACCTTCTTTATTTGCTAGTTTTAAAACTTGTTGGCGCATAATTCCAGGCAAACAACCATCGGATAAAGGAGGGGTATGGATTTCATTTCCAAAACAAAGAAATATATTAGAAGAAGTGGCCTCAACAAGAAAACCTTCTTCATTTAAAAACAACAAATCATCTAATCGTCGCTCTTGCTTTTCTACGGAGGCTAAAACGTGAGGTAAAGCACTTAAGCTTTTCAAACCGTTGGTACTGGAAAATTTATGTAAACGAATTTGAGCAATATTTAGGTTTAAGCCTCTGGTATTCAATTGAAATTCATTCTCTCTTAACGGCTCTACTTCAACAAGATAATCCGCATTATTTTCCTCTGGAGTATATCTTCCTCCTCCCCTTCTAAAGACAAATATCCTCAATATTCCTCCTTGCATACTTTGAGTAATAAGAAGCTCTGAAATTAAGCGCAGCATTTCCTTTTGTTGCTGAGCTGTAAAATCAATTTTCAATTGTTTTAATCCTTGCGTTAATCGTCTAAGATGTTCGGAATAGTTCTGAGGTTTTCCATGAATTATCCTCAGGGTTTCAAAAAGTCCATCTCCATATCTAAAAGCCCTATTTAATCCAAGACTTAAGCTTTCTTCCGAGCAAATTTGCCCCTTATAGATATAGGATAGTTTCGGCATAAAACACAGGATTTTTAAAACGGTAAAAGTGCCAAAATTTCATTAATAAATGCGGTAGATGATTGAGGAATCATTAAAAAAGTAAAAACAATTCCAAAAATGGCACCCCAAAAGTGGGCATCATGATTAATGTATCCTCCTTCTCTTTTAGATTGAACATAAGAATAGACTAAATAAATTATTGCCCAAACAATTCCAGGAAAACATAAGACTCCCCATAAACAAATCGATCGAGATGGACTAAAAATCACTGAAGAAAACAAAACTGCAGATACTGCTCCCGATGCTCCAACAGAATGATAGGAAGGATTGTCTTTATTTTTTTTATAAGTTGGCAAAACAGCTATGGCAATGCCTCCAAAATACAATATGATGTAATAAAAGATTCCCTTTAAACCAACATAAGCCTCAAAGTGTTGCTGTGTAACGTCTCCAAAAAAGAAGAGTACAAGCATGTTAAATATCAAGTGCATCCAATCGGCATGTAAAAAAGCATGGGTGATAAACCTGTACCACTCTTTATTCTTTTCTACAATAAATGGGGAAAAATCCAACTTGTAAAATAGCGTTCTATTGTTGAATGCCGGAATGGATACAGCAGCTGTGGCAAGAATGATGATAAAAGTTATTGACATCTACGTTATGAAAATAAATCAATTTGACCTTCTGAGGATGTTTTCCCATTTTCTTCACTTTTACCTCCTTCATTCTCCTCGCTGTGTTCCTCTTTTTCAGCTTTCACTTCTTCAGTAGGCTCATTTTCATCTTGTTCTAAAAATGGATTTTGGGATAACTCTTCTACTGTTGTTTTCATAACTTCTGCAGCAGTTTCAATGTCCAAACGTTCTATGCTTTTAACTTTATCATAACTCAACATATTTCCAAGAGTCTTAATTCCTCTCACACTGATAAAGTCTTTTAGATTTAGATATTCTTTAGGTTTAGCATCTTTACCTTTGGGTTTGACAAAATCTATTTCGATCACCGTATGGTAATCAGTAGAAATTAATTCCAAATAGCTTCCTTCCTCTTCTGAGATAAAATCAACTTTATTATCGCTTTCTTCAGCTATGAAGCGCTTGACATAAAAGTCTTTTTTATCTCCATTGTAATACACAACGGTAAGTGGCATCTCCGGATTCCATTTTTCAATTAAGATGATGTCGGGTTCAAAGTGGGTGCTAATATTAGGTTCAACTAACTTATAACTACCCGATTGAGTTACCGTTAATATTTTATCTTTGGCTTTAAAGCGTCCCAACAATTCTCCTCTCCCTTCAGTATTAATTCGTTGAACAGTATCATCAAACCAAATTTTTCTAGCACTAAGTGTAGATGTACCTTCTTCCTTTAAAGTAATCTTATGTACCAAGTTTCTAGACATGATGTTTCCTTTTGCACCTCTTCCTTTAATAGCTACATCGGCAAAATCAACATCAAATTTCAATCGTCTTAATTTGGCTTTTGGTCGAAGTTGTACACCGATTACTTCTGCTTCTCCATTTGGGTTGGCAGAAAAGTACAATATCCTTGAACCTTTAGTTTCACTGATTAAATTATATTCCCTATCTCGGGTAATAGAGGTTACAGCAAAACGTTTAATCATCGCTCTTCCAGTCTTTCCGTCATGATACACCATGTTATAAATTGTTCGTTTATCACCTCTTTTCCAAACTGCAACATGAATGATATTTTTCCCAACAAAGGATTTAGGTTGTATCTTTTGAACAATCATGACTCCATCTTCTCTAAAAACGATAACATCATCAATATCTGAGCAGTCAGCAACAAAATCAGACTCCGTTCTTTTAAGTCCATGACCGATAAAACCCTCTTTTTTATTCACATACAATTTGCTGTTGGCAACGGCAACTTTGGAAGCATCGATGGTTTCAAAAGATCTAATTTCTGTTTTTCTTTCTTTACCTTCACCGTACTTTGCTTTGATATTTTTAAAATAAGCAATTGCAAAATCTGTTAAACTAGCAAGGTTCGCTTTTATTTCCTCTATTTCACCCTCTATACGTTTGATTAATTCATCCGACTTAAAGCCATCGTATTTAGAAATCCTCTTAATTTTAATCTCCGTTAATCGCTCTACATCTTCATCCGTTACTTTTCTTTTCAGATGTTTAATATAAGGTTTTAAACCTTTATGTATTGTTTTTATAATGGATTCCCAAGTTTCACATTCCTCAATGTCAATATAGATTCTATTTTCAATAAAAATCTTTTCTAAGGAAGAAAAGTGCCATTGTTCTTGAAGTTCACCTAAGCGAATTTCAAGTTCCATTTTCAACAGTTTTTTGGTTTGTTCTGTTGAAAGCCTTAAAATCTCGTTAACTCCAATAAACTCAGGTTTATCGTCTTTAACGATTGCAGAGTTAGGTGAAATAGAAACTTCACAATCTGTAAAGGCATATAATGCATCAATGGTTTTATCAGGAGAAACATTTGGAGGTAGATTGATGATGATTTCTACATTTTCTGCGGTATTATCCTCAATTTTTCGAATTTTAATTTTTCCTTTATCATTGGCTTTAATAATGGAATCAATAAGACTAGAGGTATTGGTACCAAAAGGAATTTCGGAAATAATTAAAGTTCTTTTATCAATTTGTCCAATTTTAGCTCTTAAACGAATTCTTCCACCTCTTAGTCCGTCGTTATAATTGGAAAAATCAGCCATTCCACCTGTTTGAAAATCAGGTAATATATTGGTTTTCTTTCCTCTTAAAACATCAATAGAAGCATCTATCAACTCGTTAAAGTTATGGGGCAAAATTCTACAAGCCAGTCCCACCGCAATACCCTCAACACCCTGAGCCAGTAATAAAGGAAATTTCATGGGCAAAGCAATAGGTTCCAATCCCCTCCCATCGTATGAGGGTGTCCACCGAGTAGTTTTTCTATTAAAGGCAACCTCAAGGGCAAATTTTGAAAGTCTTACTTCAATATAACGCGCTGCTGCAGCTCGATCTCCCGTTAAAATATTTCCCCAGTTCCCTTGCAGATCTAAAAGCAAATCCTTTTGCCCAATTTGGACCAAAGCATCGCCAATAGATGCATCGCCATGAGGGTGATATTTCATAGTGTTACCAATAACGTTAGCAACTTTATGGTAACGACCATCGTCCATTTCTTTAAGTGAATGAAGGATTCTTCTTTGTACGGGTTTCAACCCATCACCAATGTGGGGAATAGCTCTTTCAAGAATTACATAAGAAGCATAATCCAAGAACCATTCATTATACATTTCACTAACTTGAATGACGTTCTCCAAACCATTAGAGCCAATATCGTCCTTTCCATTAGCGGAAGTTAATTCATCTTTCTCTTCTATATTGTCATCATCTTTATTTGCCATCTTATTCTACAGCTTCTTCTATTAATTCTTGTTCTACTTTTAAATTTTCTATGATAAATTCCTGTCTATCTGGGGTATTTTTCCCCATATAAAACTCCAACAATTCATGTACAGACATGTCTTTGCCAATCACTACAGGTTCAAGACGCATATTTTCACCTATAAAATTCTTAAACTCATCAGGCGATATTTCACCTAGCCCTTTAAATCTTGTTATCTCGGCTTTCCCTCTTAAGCTTGCTATTGCCTCTTGTTTTTCCTCTTCGCTATAGCAATAAAAAGTTTGTGATTTATCTCGGACTCTAAAAAGAGGGGTTGACAAGATGTACAAGTGACCATTCTTCACTAAATCGGGGAAAAATTGAAGAAAAAAGGTGATTAATAACAATCGAATGTGCATACCGTCCACATCAGCATCTGTGGCTAAAACTACTTTATTGTACCTTAGGTTCTCTATTCCATCTTCTATATTTAAAGCTGCTTGAAGTAAATTAAATTCTTCATTTTCATAAACTATTTTTTTAGTTAAACCATATGAATTTAGAGGCTTACCTTTTAAGCTGAACACTGCTTGGTTGTTCACGTTTCTAACTTTTGTAATGGAGCCAGAAGCAGAGTCTCCCTCGGTAATAAACAAGGTAGATTCTCCTTTTCCTTCTTTTGTACCGTTGAAATGAACTCTACAATCCCTTAGCTTTTTGTTGTGTAAGCTAACTTCCTTAGCTCTCTTTCTGGCAAGTGTTCGAATACCTGCCAAATCTTTTCTTTCTCTCTCCGATTGAAGGATTTTCTTTAAAAGTGCTCCTGCCACTTCTGGGTTTTTATGCAAGTAGTTGTCCAGCTGCGTTTTCAAAAAGTCATTAATAAAAGTTCGCATGCTAGGTCCTTTTGGACCTACATCGTTAGAACCTAGTTTTGTTTTTGTTTGAGATTCAAAAACAGGCTCCATAACCTTTACAGAGATTGCTGCAACAATCGAAGAGCGAATATCTCTGATGTCGTATTCTTTTTGAAAATGCTCTCTAATTGTTCTCACATAGGCCTCTCTAAAAGCATTTTGATGGGTTCCACCTTGAGTAGTATGCTGTCCGTTGACAAAAGAATAGTACTCCTCTCCATAAGACATGGTATGTGTAATTGCCACTTCAATATCTTCTCCTTCCAAGTGAATTATTGGGTAGAGTGGCTCCTCGGTCATATTTTTTTCTAAAAGATCGTATAAGCCCCTTTCAGAATAATATTTCTCACCGTTAAAAACTATGGTTAAACCTCGATTTAAGTACACATAGTTCCACAGCATTCTTTCCACATGCTGAGTTCTGTATTTAAAATTGGGAAAAATTTCGGAATCAGGTGTAAAAATCACACTAGTCCCCTTTCGCTTACTAGTTTCTTCTAGTTTTGCATCTAAGGTGAGTTCTCCACGGGAGAATTCAGCAGCTTTTATTTTATTATCTCTACAAGATTCAATCCTAAACATGGTAGACAAGGCATTTACTGCTTTGGTTCCCACTCCATTTAATCCTACAGATTTTTTAAATGCTTTAGAATCGTATTTTCCTCCAGTATTGATTTTAGACACCACATCTACTACTTTCCCTAAAGGGACTCCTCTTCCATAATCTCTAACTTTTACGATGTTGTCTTTGATGGTTACTTCAATGGTTCTACCATTTCCCATAACAAACTCATCGATAGAGTTGTCTAAAACTTCTTTTAATAAGACGTATATGCCGTCGTCATACGAACTTCCATCGCCCAATTTACCAATATACATTCCAGGTCGTAGCCTAATATGCTCTTTCCAATCCAATGAACGTATATTATCTTCTGTGTATTCTACTTCAGCCATAAAAATAATCTCCTATAAAATCCCTAAATTAATTATAAAGAGTTCCCATTAAACAAGCGGTCAACAAGACTTATTAACAGCGGTTTTAACAAAAGAACTAAGGAATTAATTTAAGAATAGAATAACAAATGCTTAACCAAAGAAATACCTTAAGACAATATGTCAGTTCGTTTCTGTTGGTAAGGATTAGTTGGTAGTTGTTTAATTTTAAATTTTACTTCAACAATCATAATTCCTTGCTTTCAACTGTTCTGAGGTGGCAGGGTGGCAAACTGAAATTATATCCTTTTTCCATCGATAAAAAATCTTAAAAACAAAGAGCTGTTTTATTTTACTTTTTAATGGTAAAAAGTAAAAAAAGCCATCCCGTTACCAAAAAGCAAATCTATTCTCGTCTTAGCTAAGTGAAAATACTCCATTTATATGGATTTTTCTTTATGTTTTTTTGATCAACTTGATCAAAAAGAACTAAAAAATCAAGTTTAACCAATTTGAAGGTGCCTGAGTAATTTCAGCGATAGCTGAAATTGTATCTAAGCCCCTATATTATCAGCTTTTAGGAATAGAATCTAGAATTTATATATGGTCTAGATTTTCTTTGGTTCTTTTTTTCGTCGATGGTAGAAAAAATATTAAAAAGTAACCTTTTAATTTAGCTAAAAGAATAAAAGTTAAAAATCGCCAGCTATTGTTTCAATACTTTAAAATTCACCTTCTCTCCATGATTATTAATAAGTTCTATTATATATATTCCAGCAGCTCCTTCGATGTTAAAATAAGTACTTTCTACATTTAACAATTGTTCTCTTTGAATCAATTGCCCAAAGACATTATAAACATGAAGTTGAACTTCTTCCATGTTGAAATTAAAATTCAAGTTAACCTTACCTGTAGTTGGGTTAGGGTAAAAAGTAAACTGATTTTTAAAGCTACTTTTTTCAATTCCTAAAGGAGAAAATAAAACACAGTCAGAAGTATCTGTACAATTGCCATCAGTAGTATAAAAAGCAAATTTTCCATTATGAGGTGGTATAAATGTCCTTGATGTTGCACCAGGAATTAGGGTATCGGCATCACAATCTATCCATTGATAATTAGACAGGCTATCCACCGCCTCAATCTTTCCGTGTTTCGCTACAGCGCCATTAGTGGCAAAAGGCAAAATATTCACCTTAATCACAGCTGAAGACTTGCCTGGAAGAGGACAAAAATTATCAATTGCCGATAGTGTAAAATAATGCGTCTTTTTTGAACCATCAGCGGCTAGATGTTGACATTCTGTTTGCCAATCAAAAGTAGTGTTTACCTCCCCACTATCACGTATAATGTATGTATTGTATAAGCTATCATACTGTGGTATATTTCCAGTAAAAACTGCACAAGGAGGATTATTACATAAAGTTGTTGAGCTTCTATCATTAGACAGTTCTTTCGTATCTTTTGATTTAAGGACAACCGTTTGTAGTTCTCCATTTCTCATTGTATCCGTATCTATCACACGAATTGGTATGGATATTGATTTTCCTGCAATAACATTAATTTCATGTTCATATTTAGCATGAGAATCAAAATAAAATTTGGGTCCTTTATTAACCCGATTTGGATTTGATGTATCTAAAGGGAAACCAGCATGAAAATAGACAGGAAGTTCTCTATATACGGTGGCAATTAAATGATCATCCGTATAAGAATCTACTTTAACCTTTAATAAAAACTTATCATTATAATTGTCATAAACAGCTAAACGTACTAACCCTGTATTTGGATCTAATGTTGCTGGCATATTTTTAGAGTTAAAATTCTGATCGGGTGTAGGGTTATTATAGGCATAACCAGAATTATATGCAACCGGTGTGGGAGATCCACCAGGAGTGTCAGTTGGTCTATCCCAAGAATATACCAAAGAATCAAAATCCTTATCAAATGCAGAAAAACCATTAAATGATAATGTGTCAGAAATACCCAACAAACTTAAAGGAGTTTCTGGAAATACAGGTGAGCTATTCCTGCAGGGATAAACATCAGAACCATTAACATCAGGATACATGATGGATTGAAAAATTGCAGAGGAACCTTTTAGGTTTTGAAAGTCACTTCTACAACAAGGCGGAGTGTACACAAACCTCCAACCTGTAGGGGGTGGTGTTCCCCTTATTACCATAGGGAGGGATTGGAAATGGAAAACCTGTATAACTCCACGATCACCCGACAAGCATGAAAAACCAGTTGTATCATCTCCTATACTACATTCAAAATGCCTTGTACCATTTTGGTGATTAAGAAAAGTGCTTGAATCCGGATATAAAAGAATGGTACTTATGGGTGCATTATTACTTCCTCTAGGAAGAGGATTAGCATAAACTTCAAGATTTACTAAAGAAAATGGATATTCAATGCCACCACAATCTCGAAAAACTTTCATTTTAAAAATAAACTCTCCCGCATCATGACATTCCCAAGTAATTTCCCCTCCAATAATATGAGAAGCATTAGTACTGTTAGGTAAAAAGAAAAACAAAAGGGGCAAAATAAAAAGTAGAAGTTTTTTCATGGCTGTATGTTTTTAACGAAAAGTTTATATATAGACGTTTATTAGGATGAATAAGTTGCATACAAATTTAGTAATTATTAACTAATCAAACAAGTCTTTAGTAATTATCCAACGATTAATTTCTCAATTTTCAAGCTATTTTCTACATTCTCTCCTTGGGTTATCTTCTCTTTTTGCTAAATGGGCATTCCTATAAATTGTATAATATCGTAGGACAAAGTAAGGTTATCTTTGAAAAGGATTTTAAAAACAGGATCCCATTTTCTATCGAATTTACAGGCAATTATAGGAAGAATAGTTATTCCAATAACTACTCCCTAAAACATATCCAATATTGCCAATAACATCTCTTTAACTTCTGCATTTAGTTCAATTTGATGGTTCTTAATCAACATATCTGTTCTATACAAAGAAAGGGATGCAACCACCTTAGCATTTAAAGTAGTTAAAGTTGGAATTAAAGAATGCATGGCATTAGCACCCCTTGGGGGATTCGGTGTGAATGTAATAGGCAAAACCAGCTTTTCAGAAAACTCTCCAGAATGAGTACACCATTCCATTAAATTTTTAAGCACAGCAGGAATATTATGAGCATATTCCGGGGTAGAAAGAATAATAAAATCAGCTTTTACAATCTCTTGTTTTAAATCTGAAATATTAGCTGGTATTCCTTTAACTAAGCTTTTAGGTGAAAACAAATCAAAGTCATAAAGCCCTTGAAATACCTCCATATTATGTTTTTCTTTTAAAAAGCTGGCTATTGCTTTTAAAAGATAATAGTTGCTGCTATTTTCGCTTGCCGAGCCTGAAATACCTAAAATATTCATCTGTGTAAGTTAAAAACTAGCCCAAGTTAAACAACTAATTAAGCAATTTTGTTATAAAAGCGTTTATAAAAAATGTAAAAATTACACTTTTAGTTGGCTAATTTTTCTATAAAATCAATGAATTTGTCTGAATCATATTTAGCCATTCCCATTTGTTTCATTTGAATCTTACCTTCTTTATCCAACACAAAAGTAGTCGGTATGGCATTGGAATGTAATTCTATAGGTAAATTTGCCCCCAATTGGTGAATGGGAAAGGTGTAACCACTATTCTTTTTATATTGCTTGGCTTTTTCAAAGCTTTCATCTGTAGTAAACATAATAAAGGAAATTTTATCTTGATCAACCCTATCGTATAAATTTTGTATGCTTGGCATTTCTGCTTTACATGGTGGACACCAAGTAGCCCATATGTTTAAAAATACTACCTTACCTCTCAAGCTTTTTAGCTCTACTTTATTTCCATTTTCATCAATAAAGGTTGCATCAATGGGTAAGTCGCTAACATTCTCATAATTAATATTCGCTTGAACAAGCCCTGTAGACAAGACCAATTGTTGCACCTTGGCAATTACCGGCGCATGCCAGCCCGTTAGCCATAATACTAAAATTACTCCAGCTAAACTGCTCCACTTAATAGTTTCCTTTTTCTTGGTACTCATTTTTTTATATTGGTTTATTAAATCTTTTAAAATCAATTTTTCAATTTTAAGGGATTAGAACATGATAACCTAGGGATTGAAGCTCATAAACTCTTGAAAATGCATCTGGAAATGTAGTTAATGAAGGAATTAACTCATCTTTATCTATTTTTAATTTTCCCATCGCAAATTCACAAACTGTCACTTTCACTCTATCATCTTTATTAATTGCCGCAAATTTATCTTCCCACTCACCTCCAACTTTTAGGTCAGCTACTACTTTCCCCCAAATCAATATTTCGTATTTATCAAACTCTATACCATTGTGTACAAAAGTCTCATACATCATTAATGCAGAATTTAAACGCATAGGAGATGAAACTCCCATGGCAAACCGTTTGGACTGGTTGATATGATCTATGCTTTCTTGAGGTAACTCAATTGCATTCCTTTCTTGGGCTTGCAGTTTGGCTGAATAAGGCAATAATAAACCTAGAAAAATAATTAGTGGAATTATTTTTTTATAAATCATAGCAATTATCTTTTAGTGTAGAATTAGACTACTTATGATAACTACCGAACTACATTATTGTTTATAATCATTTGGTAAATTAAGTTACTTTTACCGTTTCGGCATCTACATCATTTACTAAATAAGCTCCCTCTTCAACTTCAGGGTAGAGTTCCCTATAATTAAGTACTTTAGACATACTTACTCTTCTTTCAATATGTCCCCTATTCAAATCACTTAAGTTCTTCACTCCAGTAGCCGCAACCAATTCAATTAAGCTTCTTAATGTTTCTTCGTGATAATTGGCCACACGAATTGCTTTATCATCCACAACCAAACCTCTGGTTAAGCTTTTATTTTGAGTAGTAATCCCCGTAGGACAGGTATTTAGGTTACACTGAAGAGCTTGTATACAGCCAATAGCCAACATCATTGCTCTAGCACTATTCACCATATCAGCACCCAAAGCTAACAATCTTGCGATGTGAAATCCAGTAATTACTTTTCCTGAAGCTACTACCTTAATATCCTTTTTAAGATCATACCCTCTTAAAGTATTAATTGCAAAAGCCAAACCTTCTCTAATTGGGGCTCCTAAACGATTTGAAAATTCTATAGGTGCAGCACCTGTTCCCCCTTCACCTCCATCGATGGTAATAAAATCAGGTTTTATTCCTGTTTTTATCATGGCTCTACAGATATCAATAAATTCAGACTTTAATCCAATCACCAACTTAAATCCAACCGGTTTGCCACCAGAGAGGTCTCTTAATTTTTTGATAAAGTGCATTAATCCCTCTGGCCCACTAAACGCAGTGTGGCTTGGAGGTGAAGAAATGGTAGTATGCGGCTCTACATGTCGAATTGCAGCAATTTCTTTTGAATTTTTTGAAGCAGGCAAAATACCTCCATGTCCAGGTTTTGCTCCTTGAGAAATTTTTAGTTCAATCATTTTTACTGAATCCCATTGTGCCTTTTCGGCAAACAATCCCTCGTGAAAATTTCCTTCTTCATCTCTACAACCAAAATAACCGGTTCCTATTTGCCAAATTAAGTCCCCTCCATACTTTAAATGATAGGGGCTAATGCTTCCTTCTCCAGTATTTTGAGCAAAATTACCTCGTTTAGCTCCTTTATTAAAAGCTAAAACAGCTTTATCACTCAGAGCGCCAAAACTCATGGCAGAAATATTTAAAATACTAGAAGAATAAGGGTGTTTACAATCTTCTCCCCCTACGGTTACTCTACCTTGTTCTTTTCTGCTATCCAAGCCACTAGCATAAATAGAGTAAGACATCCATTCATAGCCGCTTTTATATAGTTCCATTTGGGTTCCAAAGGGGGTAGTATCAATAGCTTTTTTAGCTCTTTGATAAGCTATGGAACGAAAAAGTCGATTGATAGGTCTTCCTTCAGTGTCCGTTTCTACAAAATATTGTTGAATTTCAGGTCGAACCCTCTCTAACATATAACGAAAATTCCCAATTAAAGGAAAGTTACGTCGTATGGTATGCTTGGTTTGAAGAGTATCGTAAATACCCAACAAAATTAATGGCCCAATTAAAATTAAAAACCACAATACTGGGGGCCACCAAACAAAGTAAATAAGAGCAATCCCTATAAGTAAAATTGCTGATATTAAATAAAACAATTCTCTAACCTTCATTATTTTTATTATTTAATTAATACAAGGTATTGACCAAAATATTAGTACAAAGTTAAGGAAGGCTTTTTACATCTGAATGCTTTAATAATAGATTATTCTTAACAAGATGTTTTGATAAGTATAAGAAAGTTAACGCTGGTTTTCAATTAACAATTTTCCTTACATTCTTCTTTCTCTTTTTTCATAGGGAATTTGTCCACTTTCTATTCTCAACACTATATCTTCAATCATATAATCCTCTCCATCAGGATCGTATTCTAATTTAAGGTTGGAACCAAATAACCTGGCTAAGGACTGCCAAATAAATGCTGAAAAAGAACCCCTTAATTGTTTGATTAAATCATAAGAAGTGGTTCCTGTTTCCCTATCGATTAGTTTAATCAAAATAATTCCTTGCTTAATGGTTAAACTTTTTAATTCTCCGCCAAATTCTTCTTTTAATTGTGCCTCCACACTTTTTAAATACTTTTTCCTTGCTCCTTCAGTTTTAAAGGTTTGTAAGGTATCGTCAAAGTATTTCAACATCTCTCCGGCCACTTCAGCATAGGGATAAACCTTTACTACATAGTCGTGTAACCTATCGTATTTCCTTTGTTGGCGCTTACTAGTAAATACAAAAGGGGGGTAAATTTCAACGGTTCTAAAATTTACTAGAGGAATGGTATCTCCATTGTAAATAATAGTTTCTGTAGTAATAGAATTTTTTTTCTCAGCTTGAGATTTCACTTGAAACGAAAGTAAAAGCAAGCTAAAAACCACCAGTATATATTTAAAACATGCTTCCATTTATAAATTCAAAGTTAAGTAAGAAAAGAATATATCGTAATTCCTATTCTCATTAAGTATTTTTGCAAATAATATGAGAAAAAATTATGCCATAAATTTAGCTGTGGACTTTTTAAAGAAAGGAAAGCTGATACTTTGCCCTACCGACAGCGTATATGGGATCAGTTGCGATGCTACCAACGAAGCTGCTGTTCAAAGGGTTTTAGATTTAAAAAACCGTTCTTCAAAAAAAGGTTTTATCATTTTAGTAAACTCCGACAGAATGGTCAATCAATGTTTCAAAGAAATCCCTGCTGTAGCATGGGATTTAATGGATTTAAGTGATGTTCCATTAACTATTGTCATGGAAGAAGGTAGATTTGTTGCTCCCAATGTACTTAATGTCGATGGCAGTTTGGGGATGCGTTATATCAAAGAAGGGGTTATCCAGGAAATTATCCACAAATTTAATCGCCCTATCCTCTCCACTTCTGCAAATATTAGCGGTGAGGAAGCACCTTTGCATTTTGAGAAGATTAGTGAAAAAGTGATTCAAAAAGTTGATTATACTTTCCCTCAAGAATGGGCAGGAAAAATGAGTGGACAACCTTCAAAGGTGATTCGCATCAAAAATAATGGAGAGGTTAAAATCCTTAGAAAATAAGTGCTTAATATCGTAATTTCGCAAGAAAATAATCTTTTGACTTCAGCAGTTCAACATCCTATTTTTAAAACCATTAGTGAAACGGCCGACCAGCTTCAACTAGAAACCTATGTTGTTGGTGGTTTTGTTAGAGACTCCCTACTTCAGAGGAGAAACAAAAAGGACATAGATATTGTCTGTATTGGAAGTGGGGTTAAGCTTGCTCAAGCGGTAGCTAAGGCTTTAAATTTAAAAACTAAGGTTAAGGTTTTTAAAAATTTCGGTACCGCCATGTTTAAAACCCAGGGCTTTGAAGTGGAGTTTGTCGGTGCAAGAAAAGAATCTTATCAAAGGGACTCTCGCAAACCAATAGTGGAAGATGGCAGTTTGGAAGACGATCAAAACAGAAGAGATTTTACTATTAACGCTATGGCCATTTGCCTTAATAAAAGGGATTATGGAAGGTTAATCGACCCTTTTAACGGCCTAGATGATTTAAAAAATGAAATTATTCGAACTCCCTTGGACCCAAGAATCACTTATTCTGATGATCCTTTAAGAATGATGCGAGCAATTCGCTTTTCTACTCAACTTAATTTTAAGATTGAAGAAAAATCCTTGGAAGCAATTTCCTCTGAGGCTGAAAGAATTAAAATCATTTCTCAAGAAAGAATTACCGAAGAGCTCCATAAAATCATCCTTTCTAAAAAGCCCTCCATAGGATTCAAATTGTTGTTTAACACAGGGCTACTACCCTATTTCTTTTCAGAAATGAGTGACCTTCATGGAGTAGATGTTATTCAAGGGAAAAAACACAAAGACAATTTTTATCATACTCTTCAAGTATTAGACAATCTATCACAAAACACCGATGACCTTTGGTTAAGATGGGCAGCAATCTTGCACGATATTGCCAAGCCTGCGACTAAGAGATTTGACCAAAAAATGGGTTGGACTTTCCATGGCCATGAAGATAAAGGTGCTAGAATGGTTCCGGGTATTTTTAAAAAATTAAAGCTCCCTTTAGACCATAAGATGAAGTATGTTCAAAAACTCGTTAAACTTCACTTAAGGCCTATTGCCCTAGTTAAAGAAACCGTTAGCGATTCTGCAATTCGTCGATTGCTCTTTGAAGCAGGAGATGATATCGATGATTTAATGTTGTTGTGCTCTGCAGATATTACAACAAAGAATCAAGCAAAAATGAAACGCTATCTTCAAAACTTCAAGTTAGTTGAAGAGAAGTTAAAAGAGGTAGAAGAAAAAGATCAATTAAGAAATTGGGAACCTCCTATTTCTGGAGATGAAATTATGCATACCTTTGGTATTAAACCCTCAAGAGAGGTTGGTATAATTAAAAACACCATACGAGAGGCTATTTTAGATGGTGACATTCAAAACAATAAGGATGAGGCCATTGCGCTGATGATTAAAAAAGGCAAAGAACTTGGATTAACCGTGGTAAATACAAAATAAAAACCTATGAGCACCACCCTATTAAAAGTTATTCTTGATACGGATAAATTAGTCTTTAGAGATATAGCTATTCCTAGTAATGAAAACCTAGAAACCCTACATTATTTCATCTTAAAAGCCTTTAATTTTGAGGGGAAACAAATGGCTTCCTTTTTAAAAATTAATGACGATTGGCAAATTGAAAAGGAATTCTCGCTAATCCCACTAGCCAATGACGATGAGTCTATTTTAATGAAAAACCATAAAATAGCTGATGTACTTAGCAAGGTAGGTGATATTTTATCCTATAATTACGATTATCTAAACGAATGGAAATTCGAAATTGAAGTTATTCAAGTGAATAAAGAAACCATAACAGAAGCAAAAGTAATTAAGGTCTATGGAACTGCACCAAAGGAAAGCGAAAAGAACATTAGCGGTGAGAATGCCGGTACCATTCTCATGAATGAGATTTTAGGAGAGGAAGATTTTGAAGATGACTTTTTTGATTCTGACTCTTTTGATTCTATAGATGATTATGAGGAATTTTTATAATTCGTGGAAAAGAAAGGAACATTAATCGTTATCGTAGGTCCTACAGCTGTTGGTAAAACAACCACAGCTATTAACATTGCCAAAGCATTAAATGCTCCTATTTTATCTGCTGATTCTAGACAGTTTTATAAGGAAATTAGCATTGGAACTGCAAAACCAACGATTCAGGAACAAGCGGAATCAACTCATTATTTTATTGATAACAAGAGTATTGCAGAAGAATACAATGCCAGCGATTATGAAGAAGATGTTCTTAAATTTTTAAATCATCACTTTAAAAACAATCCTTGGGCAATTCTTTGTGGAGGTTCAGGAATGTACATAGATGCTGTTTGTTATGGTTTCGATTCTGGAATTCCTTCTTCTGATAAAGCAATTAGAGAAAAAATACAAGTAGCTTTTAAAGAGAAAGGCCTAAGCTATCTTCAGGAGAAATTAAAAGAATTAGACCCTAAATTTTATCAGGAAGTAGACTTAAACAATCCTAAAAGATTGATGCGCGCCATTGAAGTATGTTTAATAAGTGGGAAGCCTTATTCTACAATTAGAAAAGGGAAAAAAGTTGAACGTCCTTTTAACCTTGTTAAAATTGGATTATATATGGAGCGATCCAAACTTTACGAAAGAATTAATCTAAGGGTAGACTTGATGATTCAACAAGGTTTATTGGAAGAAGTAAAATCAGTTCTACCTTTTAAGGAAAAAAATGCACTAAAGACTGTGGGATATCAAGAGTTATTTTTATATTTGGAAGAAAGGTATTCTTTGGAGGAAGCTATCGATAAAATAAAAGTAAACAGCCGTCGTTATGCTAAAAGACAAATGAGTTGGTTTAAACGGGATAAAACTATTCAATGGTTTGAACCCCACCAATGGGAAGAAATATTAGAGTACTTTCACTAAGTGTAATTTAAAAAGAGGTATGAGTAGAGTTGAAGAAATATTAAAGATGATGGAAACTGATGATAAGGATAGTTTCTTGCGTTATGCACTTGCTCTAGAATATGAGAAGCTAGATAAAATTAACAAGGCAATAAACTGCATTAAGGATTTACTAAAAGACGATCCGGAATACCTTGGTGCTTATTATAAATTAGGACAGCTGCACGAAATAAGAAACAAATTTGATGAAGCTGAAAAGATTTATAAAAAAGGTATTCTCTTAGCAGAAGAAAAGAACGACAATAAGACGAAAGGAGAATTGGAAGAAGCTTTGTGGCTTATTGAAGAGGATTAAGTTTTGTAGAATTACTTTGTTCTTTAACTAAATTTTTCTATAGAACAATTCTGCATTATAATTGTATTATTAATTGAGCGTCGAAATATATTTATATTTTGATTTGGTTTGGTTTGAGCCCACTACAAGGAAAGTTTTCTTTTGTAGTGGGCTTTTTTAATGATTTAACAGATTTTTAAAGACTTAAAAGCAATCTATAAGCTGCTTTACAGTTAATTTGCTTAATTATTTATTTTACCCCTAGCAAAGCATGCTAAAAAGAAGGTTATTCCGCTACTTTTTAATACTATTTCTGATTATTTTTATCGCTATAGCTACATTTTTAATGCTACTTTTAGGAGGTGCTTTTGGTGCTATCCAATCCACAGAAGAGCTACAATCTTTTAAAAGAGAAACGGCTACTTTGATATACAGTCAAGAGGATAAGCTCATAGGGAAAATATTTTCTAAAAATCGTACCGATATTTCTTTTGATGCTCTTCCTCCACACTTGGTGAATGCCTTAATTGCTACAGAAGATGCCCGATTTTATGAACATGAAGGCATAGATAGCCGAAGCGTAATACGGGTATTGGTAAAAACTATTTTCTTAGGAAATAAAAGTGCTGGTGGTGGCAGTACCTTAAGCCAACAACTCACCAAAAATATATTCGGTAGAGAAGAATACGGTAAATTTAGTATTTATGTAAACAAGTTTAAGGAAATCATTTTAGCATATCGAATTGAACAAGCTTTTAAAAAGAATGAAATTATAGAACTCTACCTAAATACCGTTCCTTTTGGGGAAGATATTTATGGTATTGAAGCCGCTTCTCAACGTTTTTTTGACAAAACTACAAGTCAGCTAAAAGTTGAAGAATCTGCAGTATTAATTGGATTATTAAAAGCCAATTCCTACTATAACCCAAGGAAAAACCCAGAGCATGCACTTAATCGAAGGCAAGTTGTCCTTTCTCAAATGGAAAAATACGATTATATTAATGCTCGAGAATTAGACTCTTTAAAGGCCTTGCCCTTAAAATTAAACTATACTAACCTTAATAGAAACAATCCTGCACCTTATTATTTAAATCGTGTAGAAAAAGAAGCACAAAGTATCTTATCGCAATTAAATGGTGATTCTTTGACCTATAATCTAAAAACGGATGGTTTAATTATTAGAACTACATTGAATTATCAACTTCAACAACTTGCAACAGAAATCATGGCTAAGCACCTTCAGGCTATGCAAAAGATTTTAAGACAACAATATTTAAGTCCTTCCTATTCAAAAAAGCTAGAAAGCATGGCACGAAAGTATGCCATTCAAAATGGAATACCTCTGGATAATGATTCTGTAAAGCACAGAGATCTCTTTCAATGGGATGATAGAGATAGCCTCCCTCCCATGAATGTGTTGGATAGCTTAAAGTATATTCTTACCCAATTACATGCTGGATTTTTGGCTTTGGATACAAAAGATGGTGCAGTTTTATCATGGGTGGGAGGTATTAATTATCAATACTATCCTTTTGATCAAATTTTAGCTAAAAGGCAAATAGCTTCAACTTTTAAACCTATTCTATATGCTGCAGCCCTAAAAAATGGTGCTCAAGTTTGCGACTACCTCTCAAATGAAGCAGTTGTGCTTAGTGATTTTGAAGATTGGTCGCCACAAAATTATGAACAAGAAAGCGGAGGAGAATATTCTTTAGCTGCTGCATTAGCTCAATCTAAAAATATTCCCACCCTTCACCTCTACTTTAAAACTCCTTGGGAGGATATTGAATCCCTGTGGAATAAAATGGGATTTATGGAAAGTCTAGAAAAGAATCCCTCTGTAATATACGGGAGTAACTCTGCTAGTATATTCGAATTAGCTATTGCCTATAGTGCATTTGCTAATCAAGGGAAGTCTGTTGAACCTTATTTAATTAAAAGTATAGAAACCTCGGATGGACAACTTATTTATAAACGAAATAATTTTCATAAAAGAGAGATATTAGACAAAGAAATTGTAAAAAACATCAATGAAATCTTAATTAAAGCCACCAACGATGGTACTGGAGCATCTATTCGAACAAAATACGGGTATTATAAACCCTGGGCAGGTAAGACTGGTACTTCTCAAAATTTTGCAGATGCTTGGTATATAGGCTATAATCAGGAGATACTTATGGTAAGTCGTGTTGGTGCTTCATTTCCTTCCATTCATTTCAATTCCGGCACCTATGGCTCAGCTAGCAGATTAGCTCTTCCTATAGTTGGTGGCATTTTAGCTCAGTCTAAACCATTTAGCTGGTACAATGCAGGCCTTATACATAGTAATGAAATAAACTGCGAGGATTTTAGGGAAATTTCAGGTTTTAAAAAGTTCTTTAATGCATTTAGAAAAAAGAACACTACTCTAGAGCAGCAAAAAAGGAAAGCCAACAAAAGGAAAAAAGGGAAAGGACTTTTTAGAAAAACTTTTGGAAAATAAAATTTTTACTTATTAGTTAGCATTTAATTTAATCATCGTATTAAAAGCTTTTCTATGTTTACTTACTCCATATCTTTGTATCGAATTATTTAAATTTTTGCTGCCTAATTTAAACTATTTAATTACATAAAATACCGCTGAGCTAACAATAAAAACAGTGGGCATTTAAGATTGACAATGGCTACAATTCGACAAATTTCTAGTAAAACATTATAAATGTACTGGCGTTTAGCCAATTGTGAAAACCTTTTCTTTTCCTATAATTTTACTTACTTATACTATTTTAAATTCTATACAAAAGTGCTTATTCATTTTAAAAATAAGACTCTAATTAGAAGAAACAAAAAACTTGCAGTTTTAAGGCTGCAAGTTTATTTTATAAAGTTTTCTTTAAACTATTCTCCAAAGTCGTCGTAGCTGATGTGTTCTTCGGGAATTCCCCAATCGTCACACATTTTAAGAACAGCGGCGTTCATCATTGGTGGTCCGCAGAAATAGAATTCAATTTCTTCGGGGTCTTCATGATGAGTTAGATAATTATCGATAAAAGCCTGGTGTACAAAGCCTAAAAAACCGTCCCCTTCATCATCTATAGATTTCTTTTCTTTCCAATTATCCTCTTCTAAGGGCTCAGATAATACAAGGTGGAATTTAAAGTTCGGAAATTCTTTTTCTAATTTTCTAAAGTGATCTACGTAAAATAGTTCACGTTTTGAGCGTCCTCCATACCAATAAGAGACTTTTCTATTGGTTTTTAAGGTTTGAAAAAGATGGAATATGTGTGCTCTTAAAGGAGCCATACCAGCGCCACCACCAATATATACCATTTCTTTATCTGTTTCTTTAATAAAGAACTCACCATAAGGTCCAGAAATAGTTACTTTATCTCCTGGTTTACGAGTAAAAATATAAGAAGAACAAATTCCGGGATTGACATTCATCCATGCATTTCTACTTCTATCCCATGGTGGTGTAGCAATACGTATATTCAGCATAACAATGTCTCCTTCTGCTGGGTGGTTGGCCATTGAATAAGCTCTAAAAATCAACTCAGGATTCTTCATAGTCAAATCCCAAAGACCGAACTTATCCCAATCACTTTTATATTTATCCTTTCCTGCTGGATCATCAGGGTGAGGGGAAATATCCATGGTTTTAAAATCACAAGTAATCTTAGGTACATCTATTTGTATATATCCACCAGCTTCAAAATCTAAATGTTCACCTTCCGGTAATCTTACAACAAATTCCTTAATAAAGGTTGCCACATTATAATTGGATATTACTTCGCACTCCCATTTCTTAATTCCAAAAATTTCTTCAGGAATTTGGATATTCATATCTTCTTTTACTTTAACCTGACAACTTAGTCTCCAATTTTCTTGTACCTGTTTTCTAGAGAAGTAAGGTTTTTCTGTAGGAAGGATTTCACCTCCTCCTTCATATACCTGACACGTACACATTGCACAAGTACCTTGTCCACCACAAGCAGAAGGTAGGAATATTTTTTCTCCACTTAGAGTACTAAGAAGAGTGTCACCAGCATTGACCTCAATTTCCTTTTCGTTATTTATTGTAATTTTTACTGGTCCTGAAGTAGTTAACTTGGCCTTTGCCCATAATAATAATCCTACTAATAAAAGGACTATTATTAGAACAGCTATAACACCAAGTACTATAGTCATCATGCTAAAAGCTAGTATCATAATTTAAATTTTCTATCCTAAAATATATTATAGTTCAATCCCCATAAAGCTCATAAAGGCTATACCCATTAAGCCTGTGATAATAAAAGTAATTCCTAAACCTCTTAAAGGAGCAGGAACATTTGAATATCTAATTTTTTCTCTAATGGCAGCAAGAGAGACAATTGCAAGTAACCAGCCAATTCCAGATCCAATACCAAAAGCTGAAGCTTCAGCAATATTAACGTATTGTCGTTCTTGCATAAACAAGCTTCCTCCAAGAATAGAGCAGTTTACTGCGATAAGTGGTAAGAAAATTCCAAGTGCACCGTATAGTGCAGGTGCAAATTTCTCAACTACCATTTCTACCAACTGTACGATAGAAGCAATCACTGCAATAAACATAATAAAGGTCAAGAAGCTTAAATCTATAGTTTCATAACTCTCTCCCAACCAGCTCAGTGCTCCCTCTTTTAGAACATAATTTTCTAACAAATAATTAATGGGCACGGTAACTGCCATAACAAAAACAACGGCCATACCCAATCCTACTCCAGTTTTAACGGTTTTAGAAACAGCTAAATAAGAGCACATCCCAAGGAAGTAGGCGAAAATCATATTGTCGACAAAAATCGACTTGACAAAAATATTTACATAATCCATTTTATTTCCTTTTATAGGTTATTCTTCAATTAATTTAGTGTTGTATGATCGTTGTATCCATATGATAATACCTACAACTATTAATGCAGAAGGT
Organism: uncultured Flavobacteriales bacterium; assembly: GCA_964552035.1. GTDB lineage: Bacteria > Bacteroidota > Bacteroidia > Flavobacteriales_E > Vicingaceae > CAZKFN01. Next base: position 7,216 of record CAZKFN010000013.1, on the reverse strand, counting down.
GGTAACAACATCATTCCATTATCAGCGTAACCAAAATTATATACTGCATCTGGAATAACTTTCATTCCCCAAATTGTACCTGAACCAAGAACCTCTCTTGCTACTGCTACGGCAATTAATATCCAACCGTATCCCGCCGAGTTTCCCACTGCATCAAGAAATGAAGGCCAAGCTTTGTTTCCCATAGCAAAAGCTTCTAAGCGTCCCATTACGATACAGTTGGTAATAATCAGTCCAACAAATACAGAAAGTGCTTTACTTACATCATATACATATGCTTTTAGAACTTGGTCTACTAAAATTACCAAAGCAGCAACAATAACCAACTGAACAATAATTCTAATTCTACCAGGAATATAATTTCTCAACCACGAGACAAATACGTTTGAGCCAATTATAACAAATAAAACCGCCAATGCCATTACCACCGATTGCTTTACTTGAACGGTAATTGCCAATGCAGAACATATTCCAAGAACTTGAACCGTTATTGGGTTATCATCGTTTAAGGGGTCTGTAACTAACCTTTTATTTTTAGCAGAGAATAAGGGTTCTCTTTCCTCTTTTTCTACAACTACTTCATTCATATCACTCATAATTCTTATCTTTTATTAAAATTACAATGCATTTGAGGTGTCTCCTTTAAAGTAAGGGATATAAACCTCTAAAGTATTTTTCAGCATATCACTTACACCCCTTGAGGTAATAGTTCCTCCAGAGATTCCGTCTACTTCATGTATCTTTCCTTTAACATCAGTTCCACCTTTTCTTACAATAACAGAAACAAATTCTTCATTATCGTCAAAAATCATTTTGTCGATAAACTTATTTTGGAAAGCTGGAGTATTTATTTCAGCTCCTAAGCCAGGAGTTTCTCCACTATGGTCAAAAGAAGCACCAGCTATTGTACTCATATCTTTTTGAAAAGAAACATAACCCCAAATTGGTCCCCATAAGCCTTTTCCTGCTAGAGGAATGATATATTTTTTATCTCCATCTTTTTCGTAGATAAAAAGTGGATATACTCGGTCTTCCACATCAACAGCTCTAGATTGCTGAACTACATCTAAATCAAAAGGGGTAATTTCATTAATTTCTATAGGCTCTCCTTTATGATTGAGCAACAATTGATCAACAATATATTTATCAAACATATCTCCTGCTTCATCTGCACTAGATTGTACACCAACAGATTCTAAGATATTTTGCATTTTCTCTACTCTTTCATTTTCTTTTTGAAGTGGTTTAAGTGTCTCAGATACGAAAGCCAAAAGACCAGCTACGACAACTATTAAAATTATCGAGAAAACGATGGTATATGAGTTTTTATTTACGTCCATATCAATTTATTTAAGCGGCAACAGTATTGCTGCGTTTTTTTCTTCTTTTAACATTAGCTTGAATAATATAATGGTCTATTAAAGGCGCCATAATATTCATAAATAGTATCGCGAGCATCACACCTTCAGGATAAGCAGGGTTAAACACGCGTATCATAATGGCTAAAAGCCCAATTAAAAATCCATAAATGTATTTACCTTTGGTTGTTTGAGATGCTGTAACCGGATCGGTAGCCATAAAGACAACTCCAAAAGCAAAACCTCCCATAACAATATGCTCTAGTGGACTCACTTCCATAAAAGGATTAACGGCAAATGCATTAAAAATCATTCCCATAACTACTCCACCAGCAACTGCTGAAATCATGATTCTCCAACTGGCAATACCTGTAATTAAAAGTATAGCAGCTCCAATTAAAATGGCAATCACTGAAGTTTCTCCAATCGATCCAGGTACTAAACCTATAATTGAACTCATTAAACTATCGGCATATTGTGTACCAGCAGCGTCAACAAATCCAGAAGATCTTTCAGTTGCTTGAGCCAATAAAGTAGCACCAGTTGAACCATCGGCAAATTTTACAGACTCATCCAATCCTCCGCCAATCCAAACTTTATCACCCGACATCCAAGTGGGGTAAGCAAAAAATAGAAAGGCTCTAGCTACTAAAGCTACATTTAAAATATTCATTCCAGTTCCACCAAATATTTCCTTGCCAATTAAAACAGCGAAAATAGTGGCTACTCCAACCATCCATAAAGGAATTTCTACTGGTAAAATTAACGGAATTAACATTCCTGAAACTAAAAATCCTTCATTAACTTGTCCCTTATTGATTATGGCAAAAATAAATTCTATTAATAATCCTGTAGCATAAGAAACTACAACTATAGGTAATACTTTTAATGCGCCATATCCAAAACAAGTCCAAAAATCAACTGTTTCGCCTAAAGCTAAAAAATGCTGATAACCCGTATTGTACATTCCAAACAACAAGGCAGGAATTAAAGCTAATACTACCATAATCATTGTCCGCTTCATATCTACACCGTCGCGGATATGAGATCCTTTTACCCCAACAGGGTGTCCTGGAACAAATAGGAAGGTTTCAATAGCATCATAAGCTGGATAAAACTTCTCTAGCTTTTTACCCTTTTCAAAATTGGGTTTTATTTTTTCAGTTAAAAACTTATGTATCTTATTATTACTCATCTCAAATAATTTGTTTAGCTCATTTCTTTACGCATTGCATCAAGTCCATTACGAACAATTTCTTGGCAAGGGATTTTTGAAGTACAAATTGTTTCGCAAAGTGCAAAATCCTCTGGAGCTACTTCATAAATTCCTAGTTCTTCCATCAATTCAATGTCTTCTATTAAAATTGCTTTTAGTAATTGAACAGGGTAAATATCGAATGGAAATACCTTTTCATATTCTCCACTCATTACAAACGGTCTCTCCTCTCCATTAGAAATAGAACTCAAATCGTATTTTTTATTAGGTTGTAACCAGCTTGGTAAAGCTCTAGAAATACTAAACTTATTAAAGTTAGGTAAAATCCAACCAAACATTTCTGGTTCTGTTCCTTCTCGAATCACAGTTAATTCACAGTCATAGTAACCCAAGTAACCATTTTGATCAATTTTTGTGCCTGTAAGTACGTTCCCACTAATGTATCGGTTGTTATCTCCTTGAGTAAAAGTTTCAAACAACTCTTTGGTAGAAGTACCTAAAATAGTTCTAAAGTATTTCGGGCCTTTTACTTGGGGACCAGAAAGAGAAATTATTCTCTTGGCATCAAACTTACCGGTGGCAAATAATCTTCCAATCATTAAAACATCTTGAGGTTGAACGGTCCAAACGATATCACTACCTTCACTTATGGGTTTAAAATGATGAATTTGAACACCAACATTTCCTGCAGGATGGGGTCCGCTAATTGTATGATGAACCACATTTTTAGCTTTGGTAAATACTTCGTCTGGGTTTGTAGCTCCATTTAAAGTTAAATGAATTTTACCATCCGTAAGTTTTGCCAATGCATCTAATCCTTTTTGAAACAACTCCTCTTCTCCATGAAGAATGAAATCATTATCTGGTGCCATAGGACCAGAATTAAAAGAAGAAATAAAAATATCTCTAGGCCTTTGATTTGGATTAGCAATCACATCATAAGGACGTTGTTTAATTGTTGGCCATAAACCAGCAGAACAAATCTTATCAATGATTTCATCAGCAGAAATACGATTGGGATCTGCTGCTTGAAAATCTTTATAATTAATTTCTTTATCTGCTAAAATTACAATTTGAAGTAATTTCCTCTTTTCGCCTCTTTTAACTTCAACAACTTCTCCACTCACTGGAGAGGTAAATTTTACCTTTTCATTGTTTTTATCAAACATTAATGGTGTACCAGCTTTAACCTCTTCACCAGGTTTTACAAGCACTTTTGGTTTAATCCCATCAAAATCAGGAGGCTTAATTGCTACTGTTTTAGACCAAGGAGCATCTACCAATACTTTTTCAGCTTCACCTACAAGCTTAATGTCTACTCCTCGTTTAATTTTTACCGCTTTTGACATGTTTTTCTATTCTATTCGAATTTTTTACAAAAGTAATACTTCTATTATTTTTCTACAGCCTTTTAAAAAAGAATTTTATTTAATCAACTACTTCGCTTAAAACCAATATTTTACTTATTTAATAAACTTTAAATTGCTCATAATCCTTTCGATTCTTTAATTTAGCACATCCTATTATTGTTTTTTTATGAAAATACTCCAACACTTTTTAAGCCATTTATCCTTGATAATATTTTTATGTAGCTGTACTTTTTTTCCAGCAATCGGCGGCAATTATAATGATAATAAATCAGATTATACTGCATCCAAGGATACAAAGTTAGGAATAGAAAATCAAATTCAAGACAATTCTATCCAATTTGAGAACCGCAATTATAAAAATGATATTCAGTCCACACAATTATATCCCAAGGAAGATCCTCTAGCCCTACCTATTATCTTTTTAAATGACCAAAAGCAATTGTCTTTGCACTTTGATGTGATGAATGGGAAACGTCAAACCTATTCGTATAAATTCATTCATTGCAATTCCGACTGGGAACCATCAGATTTGCACTCCTCCGAATATATCCGAGGATATGCTCATGGATTTATAGAAGATTATTCTTTTTCTTTTAACACCTTATTCTCTTACATCCACTACTCTATGGATTTCCCTAATCGAGATATTTCCTTTTTAAAGTCGGGGAATTATATTGTAAAAGTATATGCCAATAACAATGAGGATGACCTTCTTTTAACTCGTCGCTTTTTTGTGGTAGATAAAAAAATTGGCATTCAGCCTGAAATAAAAATGGGGACTATGGCAAGGTATAGGGATTTAAAACAAGAAATTGACTTTAAACTTCAGCTTCACAATTATCCCATTCAAGACCCCTATCGAGAAATAAAGGTCGTGATTTCTCAAAATGGGCGCTGGGACAATTCCATAGATGACCTAAAACCAATTTTTGTAAGAAACAATGAGTTGGTTTATGATTATGAAGAAGAAAATCTTTTTAACGGATATAATGAATTTCGGTATTTTGATACCAAAGATTTACACTATAGTCCTATATACATAGATAGAATTACCATACTCAACAATCAAACGCATGTTTTTGTTACTCCTCAAGGCTCTCGTTCTCACAAAAGGTATTATTCTCAAAATGATATCAATGGGAAACGATTAATAAAAAGAGATAATAGTAGGGATAGCAACAATGAAGCGGATTATGTTATTGCTCATTTTACTTTAAAGTATGCAGAAGAACTTAGCAATACTGATTTATATGTTTTTGGCGAACTCAGTGATTGGCAATATAAAGAGGAATTTAAAATGAATTATGACCCTATTGAAGAGGAATATGAATTAAGCGTTTTATTAAAACAAGGATATTATAATTATATGTATGCTGCTGTTCCAAAAGGAAAAACTACAGGGGATTTATCTATTATTGAAGGAACACATTCAGAAACAGAGAATGATTATTACTTTTTTGTTTATCAAAGAAAATTTGGAGAATCCTACGATCGACTGATTGGATTTACCCAAAGTAATTCCATACGAGATATGAAATAAAAGTATGCATAGAACCTGGACACTTCGACCTGTCATATTGTGAATCAGAAGCCGATTCAAAAAAATAAGCATGGATTGGGAAAGTTGAAATATCTTATGGATTAATTAATAATTAAACAATTCGATGCTCTGATTGCGAGCTAAAAAACATAGCGGGAACATATTGATGTGAATTTGTGGCTAAAATAGATGAAGTTGAATTCAAAAGTTTAGTACAGAACTGTAATTATTAGTATAATTGCATAATATGAACTTTAAAATTGACTGAAAAGATGAAAAATATCAAGCTAAGTCTCTTAACTTTCATTCTATTTACATTTACTTATAGCCTTAATAGTTGTAAAAAAGAAGGCGATTCAAAAACTACTACAACCGAAAAACAAACTGAAAATAAGTTTGGAACTGTTAACTTAACAGTTACAGGAGCTATAGAAAAAAGTTTTTCAGGGATGTGTGATTTTCAATCTTATAGCTTTGCGAACATGTGGGAGATTGATGGTCATGATGGGAAAAGTGTAAATGGTCAAAACACTCAAAGTTTTTCAATCTCCATTACTGAAACTGGTGAAGATGCTAGCAAACCTGATGTGGGTGAATATGATATTGGACCACTTTTGGATGCACCTTATCAATTTTCTCTTATACACATCATTGATAACGACTTTGAAAGTTCTGTTGAGTATGGTACACTATTGTTTGAAGAAGACGTAGGAACCTTAACCATTAGCAGCTCAAGTGAAAAAGAAGTTAAAGGCAGCTTTAACTTAACTGCTTCTGAAATTGTAGATGATGAAATGGGACTCCCTACAAGAGGTCCCGAAGTTAAAATAAAAGGTGAGTTTACCGCTTACCCTGTTATCCGTTAATTAAAACTAAATATACTTAAAATGAAAAAACTATTAATCGTATTTTTAGCTAGTGGCTTAATGATTGGAGCATATTCTTGTAAAAAAGATTCAGATAACGATAAGCCAGCTCCTACAGAAAACAAACCCAAAGAAGATGAAAGAGGAGAAAGCTCTATGGAATTTACTATCAGTGGTGAAGTTAATGGGACCTATACTGCAACCTTTTCCGTCTATGATGTTTTTGAAAACTCAGGTACCACAGCAGTTTGGACACTTATTGGAAGCAATGCCGACGACATTACAGGTGCTGAAGGCGATATTGGCGTAGGGGTAGATATTACAAAAATGATAACCTCTTCAAATATTCCAATAGGTGAATATGATATTGGAAGTATAGTTAATGGTCATGCTGACGCTGGATTTACTTATATAACTCATCATGGAGATTCTCCTTATACTGAAGATTATTATACTACAGCAGAATCTGAGGGTGTTGAAGGGAAACTCACTATAACCTATTCCAGTGGCAATAAAACGGAAGGAAAGTTTGAATATTCTGCATACCTAAATATAGAGAATCAAGTTTTTAAAGATAAAAAAGTAGACGTAAAAGGGAGTTTTACCGTTTATAAAGCAGATTAAGTTTTAATTTCTTATTGTATAAAAAGTCGTTGGTAGAAATCAACGACTTTTTTTGTTTTCATATTGAAAAATATTATTCCCCCTACTCTATTTTTATTGATGTATGCTATTTTAAATCCCCTTGATTATTTAACCTAACACTTCTTATTCTATTTTGATGAAAACTATTCCACCTTACGTAAACTATTGGCTATTATTTATTTTCTTTTATAGCTGTACATTTTTACAAGCAATCAACCTCA
>CAZKFN010000012.1:30346-41847 GCA_964552035.1 uncultured Flavobacteriales bacterium | reverse complement strand
GTCCAGCGATTTTACAATTGCTCTGTAAAACATCAATTACCCCTCCTCTGACACCTTTTTCATAAGTAATACTTAAGGTAGATGAATTTTGGGAACTAAAATTAACTGTAGCATTGGATTGGTTTGGATTGTCATTAACGACGGTAGATTTAAGTAATCGCATGCTATTAAGTTGATACGAACCATTTATAATTGGCGGGGTATTACCTTCATAGAAGTTAAATCCCATATCCTTTAATTCAGCAAAATTTTCAGCTCCTATATAATCCTCAATTGCAGCTAATGAGCCATCGTATTCTGTGGGTCTTTCTTCTTTTGGAGCGCTAGGTTTCTCAGGTTTGGTATCTTCCTTTTTACAAGCACTAAGCGCTACTGCAAAACATAAAAGGAAAAGGTAAGAGCTTCTCAATATTATTTTTCTCATATTCTAAAATGTTTTATTTCAATTATAGCCTACGAATATAAATATTTTTTGGCATTGAATGTTAAGAAATCTTTTATTTATGTAGAATGATTAACTGATTCAAGATGTATTTTTGTAGAATTAATAGGTTTTATAATTGCTTAAGTTTACATCAAAACTATAAAAAGCTTATAGATTAAAAAATAAAATATAAAAAAGTAGATTTTATGCTATATAATCTAAAAAATTATATATTTTTGCACTTCGTTTAAAAAAGATAAAAACAGAGAGTCATGAAAATAACATTCCAACCATCCAAGAGGAAGAGAAGAAATAAACACGGTTTTAGGCTTAGAATGCGTACTGCGAATGGTAGAAAAGTGTTGAGTAGAAGAAGAGCAAAAGGTAGAAAAAGAGTTTCTGTTTCTTAAGTATTAAAAGTATATACCATTTACCGATATAAGTAAAAGAGTTGATTCGTCAACTCTTTTTTTTTGCTATATATTGACAAAGTATTGAACTATTTAGAGCACTTATTTGTTTAATTTTATAATATAATTAGGTATTGAAATGATTAAAGTAGCTATAAATGGATTCGGACGTATCGGACGAATGAGCCTTAGGGTGTTATTGGAAAGGGAGCAAATTGATGTTGTTGCTATTAACGACATAACTGATTCTAAAACTTTAGCACATTTATTTAAATACGATTCTGTACATGGGGTGTTTCCCAGCACGGTTAGTTCTACAGAAAACAGTATTATTGTCGATGGTAAAAAAATAAAATTATATAAAGAAACAGACCCGGCAAATTTGCCTTGGGCAAAAGATAAAATCGATGTTGTAATTGAATCCACGGGGAAGTTCACACATAAAGTAGATGCAGAAAAACATTTAAAAGCAGGAGCTAAGAAGGTGATTATTTCTGCTCCTTCAAAAGACGAAGAGATAAAAACCATCGTTTTAGGTGTTAATGAAAATATTCTAGACGGTACAGAAACAATAATATCAAATGCCTCTTGCACGACCAATTCCCTCGCTCCTTTAGTTAAGATTTTAGAGGAGTTATGTAGTATAGAAAGTGGTTATATAACAACGGTACACTCTTATACCGGTGATCAAAAGCTACATGATGCACCCCATAGGGATTTAAGAAGAGCTAGAGCAGGAGCTGTAAGCATCGTTCCAACAACAACTGGTGCTGCTAAAGCAATTACTAAAGTTTTTCCACATTTAGATGGTCATTTAGGAGGTGCAGGAATTAGAGTACCTGTTCCCGATGGTTCTTTAACTGACTTTACCTGTGTAGTTAAAAATCCTAAAAGTATTGCTGAGATCAATGAAGCATTCAAAAGAGCTTCTGAAAAAGAATTAAAAGGGATTTTATATTACACAGAGGATCCTATTGTATCGATAGATATTGTAGGTAATCCCTATTCTTGTATCTTTGATTCTCTGCTGACTTCAGTAATAGGAAACTTAGTAAAAGTTGTAGGTTGGTATGATAATGAAATTGGTTATTCTAATCGCTTAGCTGATTTGATAGAAAAAATCGCTTAATATTAAGACCAGTATTTGAGTTCTAAATCTTTTCCATCAAAAATGGCATAAGAATCATATTTTATCCATTCACCTAAATTGATGTATCTGCTGTTTTGTCCCACTTCTAGGTCTAGTGGCAAATGCCTATGGCCAAAAATAAAATAATCTATATGCTCTTTTTGTAAATGCTCTTTACAATAAACCATTAAAAACTCCTTGTCTTCTCCCAGAAATTTTTCCTCTTCAGAGCGATTGATGTTTCTACTTTTTTTAGACCAATAGTTTGCCATTCCTATACCAAAGTTAGGATGTAGTCTAGCAAATAACCATTGACACAATGGATTAGCGAAAACTTTCTTAATAAATTTATAGCCTCTATCTCCTGGTCCTAATCCATCCCCATGTCCAATAAGAAATTCTTTTCCATTTATTGTCCTTCTGATGGGTGCCTTATGCAAAGTAATTCCAAGTTCCTTGGGAAGATAATCGAACATCCACATATCATGATTACCAGTAAAAACATGCACGGGAATCCCTTGGTCAACAAAATCTGCAATTTTACCTTGTAATCTAACGAACCCTTTAGGTATGGCTTTTTTATACTCAAACCAAAAATCAAAAAGATCACCAACCAAGAATAACTCAGCCGCATCTTTTTGAATGTGATTCATCCATTCTACAATTCGATATTCTCTCTCTCTAGAGTCTTTATAGTTGGGTACACCTAGATGAAAATCCGAAGCAAAATAGATATATTTATTGTTGAGGCTCAAAGGTTTAGGCTAATCTAATAATTCTGCTAACTTATTATGTAAGGCTTGGCCCCTTAAGTTTTTAGCAATTACTTTACCTTCTTTATCAATTAGCACAGCAAAGGGAATCCCTGTTACTCCATAAGCTTGAGCTGCTTCAGATTGCCAAAATTTTAAGTCACTTACATGAGTCCACGTTAAGTTATCTTTTTTTATCGCTTCTTCCCAAGCATCTTTGGTTCTATCTAAAGAAACCCCAAAAACAGTAAATCCTTTATCCTTGTACTTTTGATAGGCTGCAACTACATTCGGATTTTCATGTCTACAAGGTTTACACCAAGAAGCCCAAAAGTCAATTAATACAATTTGCCCTCTAAGAGAAGATAAGGCAACCATTTCTCCTTCTGGATTGGGCAATTCGATTTCAGGCACAGAAGAACCCGGCATAAATTTACTCACTTCTTCAATTGTTCTTTTAAAATTATGATAGAAAGGAGATTGTTTATAGTCGGCGGCCAGGGCATCGTCCACCTTTTTTAAATAAGCAACATTATCTGCTTTCTCAGGACTTAATTGCTCTACAAGCGCTAGATTTGAAAATAGACCAGGTTTATCATCTATTAAACCTTTTACAAAATTTTCCACATCAGCTTCTATAATGTTATACCTACTGCTAAACACTTCAATAATTGAATCTCTATTTGGGTGGCCGGCATATTGTTGAAATTCGTTGTTTATTTCTTGTTGTTTTGCAAGGGCATTGGATAAGAAATGATTAAACTCCATCATTCGTTCTGCATCATCACTTCCCTTAACGATAATTTGTGAAGGGTTTGAAGCGCTACCTTCTACGATGATACTATCGGAAGGTTTTAACGGCAAAACTAAAGCCAAGTTACTGTTTAGATTTATTCTGTAAAAGCTAATGTCTTTAGGTTGATAGGTAAAGGCAAAACTACCGTCTTCACTTAGCTTAGCTGTATCTACAGGAGCATCATTAGGTCTAGAAAGGTCAATTAAATATAAGTTTTCTAATTCAACATCTTGAATATTACCACTTACCAGTGTTCCTGTTTTTCTATCTCCATTACCACAAGCCAATAGAGAAAAACAACAACTGATTAATAAAATAAAAATATTAGTTCTCATTATAATTAATTTTCTAATTTGTCTTTTAATAATTTACTAGCTAATTTAGGATCAGCTTTCCCTTTGCTAACTTTCATAACTTCACCCATAAACAGCCCTAGCAATCCTTTTTTTCCATTCTTATATTCTTCTACTTTATCGGGATATTTGCCGATAGCAAAGTTGATAAACTCTTCAATAGCATCGGAATCACTATCTTGAATCCAATTGTTTTTTTCTGCAATTTCTCTAGGAGATAAGTCTGGGTTTTCCAATAATTTAGGAAACAGTTTTTGTTCAGCTGTTGAGTTACTTATTTCATTCTTATCAATTAACTCAACAATTTTTGCAATTTTCTTAGCTTCAATTGGAAAATCGTTAATAGTGAGCGCCATTTCATTTAAATGGGATTTAACAGCTCCCATCATCCAATTAGCAGCCGCTTTATAATTTTCAGTATGTTGAACAACTTCTTCATAATATAACGCAAAATCCTTGTCTTCCGTTAGGATTTCCGCATCGTATTCCGACAGTTTGAAATTCTTTGTATAATTGTCAAATAATGTTTTAGGTAGCGGAGGAAGGCTGTTGTTTATTTCTTCGATATACTTTTCATCGATAAATACTGCTTGAAGGTCAGGTTCTGGAAAATAACGATAATCATTTGCCATCTCTTTACTTCTTTGGCTAAGGGTGATTCCATTAACAGCATCAAAACCACGAGTCTCCATGAGTATCTTTTCTCCACGTTCTAGAACTTCAATTTGACGTTTAGCTTCGTATTCAATAGCTCTAAAAACATTTCTAATGGAGTTTATATTTTTAGTTTCAGTGCGTTCTCCAAACTGCTTACTGCCTTTTAGACGTACAGAAACATTGGCGTCACACCTTAAGCTTCCCTCTTCCATATTGCCATCACAAATCTCAAGGTAGCGCACGAGCTTTCGAATTTCTGTAACGTAGTTATAGGCTTCTTGAGCCGAACGTATATCAGGTTCCGATACAATTTCCAATAAGGGAATTCCAGCTCTATTTAAATCGATTAGCGTATGATAAGGATCAAGGTCGTGAATGCTCTTACCCGTATCCTCTTCCATGTGGATTCTGGTAATGCCAATTTTTTTATCTTGGCCTTTTTCGTCCTTAATGATAATATATCCTCCATTGCAAAGTGGAGTAGTATCTTGTGTGATTTGATAACCCTTAGGTAAATCCGGATAGAAATAATTCTTTCGAGCAAATTGATTTTCATGTCGGATGGTCGAATGACATGCCAAACCTAATTTTACACCATATTCAATTACTTTTTCATTAAATCTTGGCAGTGTACCAGGATGACCTAATGAATTTGCGGATATATGCGTATTTGGTAGAGCGCCAAATGCGGTAGAGTCAGCTGTATATGCCTTGCTCTTGGTTTGAAGCTGAGCATGGATTTCTAAACCCACAACCACTTCGTATTTTTGATATATTTCTTTAGCTAACATTAGATGGACAAATTTATGAAATTCAGCGAGCATTAAAGCCTAAAAATTGTTACACTATTTCTAATAATTTAATTATCTTCAAAAGTTTGGATAAAGGAGTAGATGTCTTTTTCAAAATCATGCCCCTTATTTTGATGAAATCTTATTTTAATTGGCAAGGAAAACATTGGTGTACCTAAAAAAGTATCTTTTTTAATTTTAACCGCATCTTTATCAGAACAGATTATTACTATTTTCTTATTAACCTCTTGCTTAATTCTCTGCTTAATTTTTACCAGGTCCTTTTCATCAAAATAATAATGATCCCTATATTTGAAGGATATAATGTTCTCACTGTATTTTTTTAGCTCCTTGAGCATAGGCTGAGGGTTGGCAATGGCAGTAATTAGAATTATCGCAGCATCTTTTAAATATTCAAAAGGATTATCTATAGCAGAAGCTAAATGATTTAAAGGTCTAAAGTTTTCATAGGAAATGTAAGAAAAATAAACTTTTTGATAAGTTTGGGGTTGAATAAGTTGAATAATTTTATTCTGTTCATTTTCACTTAGTTGAATGGGGCATTTTGTAAGGATGAGGATATCAGCTCTTTTAGAAGCAGACTGTGGTTCTCTTAAACGGCCAGAAGGAAGAGGCAAGTCGTTAACATAAAGGTTGTTATAATCACTTAGTAAAATATTTAGACCTGCTTTAACACTTCTATGCTGAAATGCATCGTCTAAAATTATAACTTCTGGTGGATTTTTTAAGTTTCTTAACTTTTCAATTCCTCTTCTTCTTTTTTCATCAACAGCCACAATGATTTTATCAATTTTGCTAAAAATTTGAAAAGGTTCATCACCTATGCTAAGGGAAGAATCACTAGAATCTGCAATCTTAAACCCTTTTGTTTTTCTTCCATAACCTCGGCTTAAAGCTGCTACATTATATTGATCTTTAAGTAGGTTTAAGAGGTATTCTGTGTGTGGAGTTTTTCCTGTTCCTCCAACACTTAGGTTACCTACAACAATAACTGGGAAATTGTAGCTTGAAGAAGGCAAAATTTTCCAATTAAAAAAAAGATTTCTAATTTGCATTATCAATGCATAAATAAATGAGAAAGGGAGTAAAATTATTTTTAAAAAAGGTTTCACTTTAAATCTTTTGTTTAAGTTTCGAAATTAAGGAAACTTACTTTTAACTTAACTTTGAGTCTTAAAATTTCAATGAAATGAAGCTGAAAAAATTAATAGATACATTAGAAGCCTTTGCTCCAGTGAGTTTGCAAGAGAGTTATGATAATTCCGGACTTATTGTAGGTTCTCCAGAGCTACCGCTTAAAAAAGTATTGTTTTGCTTAGACAGTACGGAAGAGGTTATTGATGAAGCCATAAAAGTAGGTGCAAATGTGGTAGTAGCTCATCATCCTATTGTATTTAGTGGGCTTAAAAGTTTAACGGGGAAAAATTATATAGAGCGGACTATAATTAAAGCTATAAAAAATGATGTGGCAATTTATGCCATTCATACCAATTTGGATAATGTTGCAGAAGGAGTTAATAAAGAATTAGCCAAAAAAATAGGTTTAGTAAACCCTAGAATTTTAAGTCCTAAAAGAGGAGAATTAAAAAAGTTAGTTTTCTTTTGTCCTGTGGCAGATGCAGAAAGAGTTCGCCAGGCTATTTTTGAGGCAGGAGCTGGAGAAATAGGGAATTATGATTGCTGTGCTTTTCAAGTAAAAGGAACGGGAAGTTTTAGAGGAGGAGAGGAAAGTTCTCCATACGTTGGAGAAAAAGGAAAAATTCATTTTGAAGAAGAAGTGAGAGTAGAAACCATTCTACCCAAATACCTAGAAAGAAAAGTGATTCCCGCCATGCTCAATGCACATCCTTATGAAGAGGTTGCCTTTGATTTATATGACTTAGCAATACCTTTGTCTTCAGTTGGGAGTGGAATGATAGGGGAGTTGAAAGAACCGATGGAGGCAGTTGATTTTCTTAAACATCTTAAAAAAGTATTAAAAGCAGAGGGCATAAGACATACAAAATTGTTAAAAGAAAAAATAAAAACCATTGCCATTTGTGGAGGTTCTGGGAGCTTTCTCTTAGAAGTAGCAAAAGCAGCAAAAGCAGATGTATTTATTACTGGAGATTTTAAATACCATCAGTTTTTTGATGCAGATGGTGAAATTGTTATTGCCGATGTTGGACATTACGAAAGTGAGCAGTACACCGTTGACTTATTGTATCATTATGTTTTAGGTAAATTGCCAAACCTAGATGTGGCTATGACTTCTATTAATACCAATCCTATAAATTATTTTTAAAGGTTTTTTTAAAAATTTACACTTAATATCTAATGGTTATTTTAGTTTAGATGTTTATTTGATATTTTACTCTGCTGTTAATACACGTTCAATTCAAAAAAAATAATTAATTTCGTACCCTATTTTCAAGGGATATATATAATAACATAATATAGAATAAGATGGCAAAAAAAGGAAGCATAGAAGCAACTGTTGAAGAACGTTTGCAAGCTTTATATGATCTTCAGGAGATTGACTCTAAAATTGACAAAATCAGAACCATACGTGGAGAGCTTCCTTTGGAAGTGCAAGATTTAGAAGATGAAGTTGCTGGTTTACAGACTAGAGTTGAAAAGTCAGAAGAATCAATAAAAAGTTTAGAAACTGAGATTTCTAATAAAAAAATAATGATTACAGAATCTGAAGCTGCCATTAAAAAATATAAGGAACGCCAGAATAATGTTCGTAATAATCGTGAATATGATTCCTTAGAAAAAGAAATGGAATATCAGGCTTTGGAAATTGAATTGGCAAATAAACACATCAAACAATTTCTGGCAGATATTGAGAATAAAAAAGAAGTTTTAGAACTTTCCAAACAAAAATTGGAAGAAGCTCAAAAAGAGCATGATTATAAAGCCAATGAATTAGAAGAAATTATTGCAGAAACTGAAAAGGAAGAAAAGCAATTAATAGAAAAGTCCAAGAAAGCAGAAAAAGTTATAGAAGATCGGCTGTTAAAAGCATACAAAAAGATTAGAGAAAATGCTCGTAATGGACTAGCTGTTGTACCTGTTGAAAGAAGTGCTTGTGGAGGTTGTTTTAATAAAATCCCACCACAAAGACAATTGGATATCAACCAAAGAAAGAAAATAATTGTTTGTGAGCATTGTGGTAGAATTTTAATTGATCCAAAAATGGCGGGGATAGAAGAAGTTGTAGAAGAAAAACCAAAGAGACGAACGACCAGACGAAAAACAGCAAGAACTACTAAAAAATAAATTTGAATTCAATGCAATTAAAAGCCATCTTTATTAAGGGTGGCTTTTTTATTTTATGCACTTATCCCATTGATAAGTAGGATAGAAACGTTATAAAGTACTTGAAAATAAAAAGAATATAAACTATTTTTTATGAAAAGTGTTATCCTTGTATATTAATATTTATTCGCAATGAAGAAGTTAATGTTAGCAGCCCTATTACTTCTAGGGTTTTCAAATTTAAACTTAAAAGCACAAGAAATGACATTTCATGATTTTGTAGTACAAGATATTAAAGGGAAAGATTATCCTTTAAAACAATTAAAAGGTAAAAAAGTATTGGTAGTTAACACTGCATCTAAATGTGGGTTGACTCCTCAATATGAAATTTTAGAAAAGCTATATAAAGAATACGGGGGTGAGGATTTTATTATTATAGGTTTTCCTGCTAATAATTTTTTAAAACAAGAGCCTGGAACAAATGAAGAAATTGCTTTGTTTTGTAAAGAGAATTATGGAGTTTCCTTTCCAATGATGAGTAAAATATCGGTGAAAGGGAAAGATATGCATGAAGTTTATCAATGGTTAACTCAAAAGGCTAAGAATGGAGTAGAGGACACGAAAGTTAGCTGGAATTTTCAAAAATATATGATTGATGAAAATGGGGCTTATGTAGGAATGATACCGCCTAAAACATCTCCTGATGCTCCCGAAATAATAAGTTGGATAAAGCAATAGTATGAAACTGGATATTTTAGTTATTTCAGCTCATCCAGATGATATGGAGTTGAGCTGTGCGGGTACTTTATTAAAAGAAATCAAAGCAGGGAAAAAGGTAGGAGCTGTGGACTTAACTGCTGGAGAATTGGGAACTCGGGGTTCGGCAGAAATAAGATTAAAAGAAGCAGACAAGGCAACAGAAATTCTGGGATTAAGTTGCCGTCATAACCTTGGTTTAAAAGATGCTTTTTTTAAAAATGATGAAGAACATATAAAAAGTATTATACCGTATATTAGAAAATACCAACCGGAAATTGTATTGACCAATGCTATTGAAGATCGCCATCCGGATCATGGTAGAGCAGCTAAACTGGTGAAAGATGCTTGCTTTTATAGTGGTTTAAGAAGAATTGAAAGTGTTTATAAAAATGAGAAACAAACTGCTTGGAGACCTAAAGCTGTTTACCATTACATTCAAGATTATTTTATAAAACCTGATTTTGTAGTTGATATTTCACCTTATGTCGATCAAAAATTTGAGGCAATTAAAGCGTATAGTTCACAGTTTTATAATCCTAATTCCGATGAACCTGAATCACCTTTAACAAATAAATATTTTTTTAATTACATCAAAGGAAGAATGGCAGATATGGGAAGATATATTCAAGTGGATTATGCTGAAGGCTATACGATTAATCGTCCCGCAGAAGTGGAACATCTTGGAGATTTAAAATAAATCAACTTTTTTATAAACGACATCAAACTGTTTTCCGATGACATCTTCACTAAAGTTTTTTAGTGCATAATCTCGAATATTATGACGGTTATATCTAGAATAATTGTCCATCATTTGCAAAAGTGCACTTTCAAAAGCAGAATGATTTAATCGAGGAAAAATTAAACCTAATTCATCTTGCATAAAAGCTTTTATGCCTGGAATATCTGGAACTACAACGGGTAGCCCACAAGCTTGTGATTCGTTAATTACGCAAGGTTGATTTTCAAACTCACTAAAGAGAAATAAAAAATCGGCCTTTGCCATAATTTCTGCAATTTCTTCTCTAGTCCTTGTGCCTTTTAACTGTACATATTTTTCCAATTGATGTTTTTTGATTTTCTCTATACATAAAGACTCGTCTTTTCCTTCTCCATAAATATCAAGTTTAAAATCTTGTCGTTTATCTCTAATGGAAGCGAAAATATCTAGAATATCTAAAATCCTTTTGGGAGATTGTAATAAATTCCCAACAAATAAAATATTTACCTTTTTTCTGGGAAACTTTTCTGCAGGTTTAAAAATAGTACAATCAACCACATTGGGAATAATGCTGTATTGATTGGATAGCCCATGGGATTTCATCGCATCCCTTAAATAGGGACTAACGGTTGTAATAAATTCAGCTTGTTTTGCTGCCTTTTTTGTGAGTTTACTTTTAACTAATCCTTTATATTCTCCACTTTCTTTGAGAAATCCCGACCAATGTTCTGTAATTCCATAAGGGATATTTTGTTTGTGTTTTAGCCAAAGTGCAAAGGGAGCTGTCCTGCTTAAAACATGAATGTGAGCAACATCAATAGAAACATGATACTCCTGAATTAAATAACGGTAAGCTTTTTTCTGTGCTTTGAAATATCGAAAGGCATTTATTAGTTTATGCAATACAAAGAGTTTTGATTTTTTAAAATAACACCTAATTTCTATAAGGTTTTTATTTTTTTGATTTTCTATTACATAAAGTTTTGAAGAGCTTTCATCGGAATGAACAAAAAGTACAAATACTTCATGGTATAAACTTATGGCATGTGCATGGTTTTCAACAAAGTTTCCATCAAAAGGATCCATTTTATTAGGATACCATTTGGGAAGCAGAAGTATGTTCATTCTTTTGTTTCTAGACTTTTTAAACATCATTATAAGTTTACAGTCAATACTCTTCTATAGAGTTGCTTTCTATTTCTCTTATTTTACAATATTCATGAACTTTATTTAATTCTAGGTATAAATAAGGTATAATTATTTATGAAAATACTTTATTTAAAAGGATGTCGGGCCTCGATACAATTTTAACTTCGTTAAAATCACTCAGCCACCTCTATTTAATTGTGAATTGTGAATTATGGATTATGAATTGTGAATTATGAATTGTGAGTTATGAATTGTGAGTTATGAATTGTGAGTTATGAATTGTGAGTTATGAATTGTGA
>CAZKFN010000012.1:17289-30246 GCA_964552035.1 uncultured Flavobacteriales bacterium | reverse complement strand
GTTATGAATTTTTCAAATATGTAAGATATCAAAGGGTCTTGTGTTAAAATAAAAAGAAATAATTTTACAGCATTAGTCTTATAAAAAACTGAACCAATCGTGATTGTTAATTTACAGAGCTTTCATAAAACTTTTAAAACGACTATAAGTAAACAATAATATTGCTCCCAATAATGTTTTAGCAAATAAACCCGGAATGAAAGGGAGCACAGCTTTATAAAATGCGATTTTAAAATCGAAATAGCGAAGCATACCCACATAACCGGCAAGAAGAATTACTAATCCTCCTAAAAAGAATTGTTGCAAGTACTTAGCAAATCTTTCTTCTTGAGTTTCAGCCATTTTTCCCACCAATAAAGTAGCCAATAGAAACCCCAAAAGATATCCCAAACTTGGGCCAGTAAAAGCAGCCCAACCTCCTTTAAAATTGGACAGTAAAGGAGCCCCAAGAAGGCTTGCTAATAAATAAGCAGCTATAAAAATACTTCCCCATTTCCATTGAAAGTGATGGGCAATAAGTAACACAAAAAGAGATTGAGCAGTAATGGGAATAGGGTAAAAGCTATTGATATTAATTAATATTTGAGCCGATACTCCTATGGCCAAAACTGAAATAATTAATTGTAAGGCTCTAATCATGAGTTGGTTCGCATTGTTTAACTTTTTCTATGATAAATTCTAAAACTTCTAAGGTAAATTGATCGCTTTCAATATCGCTTTTAGTAAAATCATCAAGCTGAATTACATAAATAGGTCTAAACCAATTGTTCCAAAAGTAGCGCTTAATACAGGTGTTGATTAGCCCATTTTCTTTCTGTACTCCATTTAAAAAGAATCCCAATTCTAAATCCAAATTCAAATCGGAACCGTCTAGGGTTTTGAATTTCACATACAACTCTTGTTTTCCATCCGATTCTTTCCATTTATACTTGACCTTAACCTCTTCATTCTTTTGAAGTGTTTTGTAGCATAATTGTGCGCTAGCTGCGCTTGTGACAAATAGAAACAACAAGCTTACTATTAATTTATTTCTCATGATTTTATAATTTATAGACAAAGTTAAGTACATTCAAGCATACCTACTAATTAGAGATTTCATTTTTACTTTTTAAATGGAATATGAAATAGTAATTTCGTAAAATTATTTTAAACGAAGATAAATAAAAATAAACCTTCAAGAAAGCAATTGGTAAATGAGTAAAAAAATATTGTTTATTAGTTATAATGGTTTGACCGATCCTTTAGGTCAATCCCAAATATTACCATATTACAAAGGATTGTCTGCAAAAGGTTATGAAATAACACTGTTGAGTTGTGAAAAAGAAGAAGTGTTTAAAGAAGGCTCTGCACTTGTTCAACAGCAATGTGAAGCGTGGAATATTAATTGGGAATATACATTTTATAAAAATAATTTTCCGGTGCTCTCTACAATAAGTAATGTAAACCGACTTAAAAAGAAAGCATTTGAAATTGCTCAAAAGAATTCTTTTGATATTTTTCATTGCCGTTCAATTATTCCGGCAATAATTGGGCATTCTTTAAAAGAAAAGCTTGGTGGGAAACTAATTTTCGACATTCGTGGATTTTGGGCAGATGAAAGGGTAGAGGGTGGATTATGGAACCTCAAAAACCCTGTTTATAAAACAATTTACTCCTACTTTAAAAAGAAAGAAAAACTTTTATTTGCAGAGTCAGATTACATTGTAACCTTAACAGAAAACTCTAAAAAGTACATTGCCGATAACTTTACAACAAAAAACAATTTTCAAGTTGTTCCCTGCTGTGCGGATTTAGATCATTTTAATACCAATAATTATAAAGATGCTTCTATTCTTGAGTTAAAGAAAGAGCTGGGAATTAAGGAGGAGGAATATGTCTTAACCTATCTTGGCTCATTGGGAACTAGATATATGTTAAGAGAAATGCTCTTGTTTTTTAGACAATTAAAAAAGTTAAAGGAAAACAGTAAGTTTCTTTTTATCACGAAAAGCGATACTTCTCAAATGGAAAGCTTATGTGAAGAGTTGGATGTTGATTATAACGATATAGTAATTACATCTTCAGCATATTCTGAAATTCCAAAATACATCTTGGTCGGCGATGCATCTATCTTTTTTATTGTCAGCAGTTTTTCAGGAAAAGCTGTATCCCCAACCAAACAAGCCGAAGTAATGAGTTTAGGACTTCCAATCGTGGTGAATCAAAACCTGGGAGATACGGATAGTATTGTCCTTAATACTAAGACCGGCTTTGTTGCGGATGATTTTTCAGATGAAACGCTAAGTCAAGTAGCCCAAGATTTGTTGGCTTTTATTCCCGATAAAGATAAATTTAGGAAAACAGCTGAAAATTACTTTTCTCTTATCTCAGGTGTAGAGAAGTATGAAAATGTGTATCAAAAGATATAAAAAATCATTAGAATAGATTCCTTTACTTTAAAATGAAAAAGAAAAAAAAGATATTATTTGTTGCTACGCATAGATTAGGACGTTCTCCCTCCCAGAGATTTAGGTTTGAACAGTATTTAGATTTTTTAGAGCAAAATAACTATGAATGGGAAATCTCCAACTTAATTTCGGCTGAAGATGATGCTGTTTTATATGCTAAAGGAAATTATTTTAAGAAAGCTTTAATTGCTTTGAAATCCTTAAGGAAGCGCTCAAAAGACGTAAAAAGAGCCGATGAGATTGACATCATCTTTATTCATAGAGAAGCTCTTTTAACAAGAAGTACGAAGTATGAAAGGCTATTTGCACAATCTTCTGCAAAGGTTGTTTTTAATTTTGATGATGCCATTTGGCTACCCAATATTTCTAAAGGAAATCGCGCCTTAAAGATGATGAAGAATCCTGCAAAAATAAATGATATTATAAAAGTATCGGATATGGTGTTTGCCGGAAATGAATTTTTAGCTGCTTATGCTAGGCTGTATAATGATAACGTAAAGGTAGTACCTACAACAATTGATACCAACTATCACATACGAAAAAAGGAAAACCCGGATCGGCCTATATGTATAGGCTGGACAGGAACACAAACTACATTAAAATATTTGGATTCTTTGAAAGAAGTTTTTGTAGAATTAAAAGAAAAGTATGGAGATTTAATTAAGTTTAAAGTGATTTGTGATCAGCCTTGGGAGTTTGAAGGGGTTGAAGTGGAATATGAGAAATGGAATAAAGCTCGCGAAATTGAACAATTAGAAGAAATAGATATTGGCGTTATGCCTTTAGTTGACAACGAGTGGAGTAAAGGGAAGTGTGGTTTTAAAGGCTTGCAATATATGGCTGTTGAAAGTGCTGCCATTTTATCGCCTGTTGGGGTAAATACAGAAATTATAGAAGACGGAGTAAACGGCTTCCTAGCTCAAAGCCATTCCGATTGGATAAGGGTTTTATCTTTACTTATTGAAAACCCAAAACTTAGAAAAGAAATTGGAAAAGCAGGTAGAAAAACAATAGAAGAAAATTATTCAGTAAATAAATGGAAAGACAAATACTTAGCGTATTTTAATGAATTAATAAATTAAATAAGAAGATATAAAATGAAAAGTACACCTTTATTAAAAGTTCATGAAGCTCTAGGAGCTAAAATGGTTGATTATGCAGGATTTTATATGCCCATTCAATACGAAGGTCTTGTAAGTGAGCACATGGCAGTTAGAAATGCAGTTGGAATATTTGACGTTTCACATATGGGGGGATTTGTTGTTAGTGGAAATCAAGCTTTAGAACTTATTCAGAAAGTGACGACCAACGATGCTTCTAAATTGGAGATTGGAAAGATTCAATATACATGTATGCCAAACGGTAAAGGCGGGATAATAGACGATTTTTTAGTTTATAAAAAGAAAGAAAATGAATATTTCTTAGTTGTCAATGCAGCCAACATTCAAAAAGATTTGGATTGGATTCAAAAGAACAACACCTTTGATGCTCAAATCTCAAATACTTCAGACGATACTGCAATACTTGCAATTCAAGGTCCCAAAAGTGTGGAGTTAATGCAGGAATTGACAAAGGTAGATTTATCAGCTTTAAAATATTACACTTTTGTTGAAGATACCTTTGCCGATGTAGAGAACGTATTGATATCCGCCACAGGGTATACCGGTGAAAAAGGATTTGAAATATACTTTGACAAGCAACATGCTGAAAGTATTTGGAATAAAATTATAAAAGCTGGTGAAAAATATAAAATTCAGCCTGCAGGATTGGGTGCAAGAGATACGTTGAGATTAGAGAAAGGTTTTTGTCTCTATGGAAATGATATAGATGATACTACTTCACCTATAGAAGCAGGTTTGGGTTGGATTACTAAGTTTACAAAAGACTTTATAGATTCGGATGTTTTTAAAAAGCAAAAGGAGGAAGGAGTTCAAAGGAAACTAGTGGCATTTAAATTAGTAGATAGAGGAATTCCTAGACAAGGATATCCTATAGTTACTGAAAATGGAGAAGAGCTTGGAGTAGTTACTTCAGGGACCAACTCCCCAGTTCTTAAAGTGGGAATAGGAATGGGTTATGTGCAGAAAGATCAAGCAGTTATTGGGAATGAGATTTTTATTCAAGTTAGGAAAAAAGCATTAAAAGCCGAAATTGTAAAACCACCATTTGTATAAGTTTGGAAACAAAAATAACAGATAACCAAAGAAGAGTAGAGGTATGTTATACCCCTGCTCTTTTTCCAGTTTATTATAGTCAAAAAGATTGTATCGTTGTTGTTATTGATATTTTTAGGGCAACGTCAACAATTTGCACAGCTTTTCAGCATGGAATCAAAGAAATTATTCCTGTTTCTTCTGTAGATGAAGCTAGAGAATATCAGGATAAAGGATATATTGTAGCAGCAGAACGCCAAGGAGAGATTGTGAAAGGCTTTGATATGGGCAACTCACCCTTTAGTTTTATGGATCCCAAATTAAAGGGGAAATCTATAGTTTTAACTACTACCAATGGAACAAAAGCTATAAAAAGAGCCAGTGCTGCCGACTATGTGGTCATTGGTTCATTTTTAAATGTGGATGCTATTTGTAAATATCTCATCGAAATGGAAAAGCATGTAGTTTTATTATGTGCCGGTTGGAGAGATCGATTTAATATGGAAGATTCGCTTTTTGCAGGTGCAGTTGTTAATCGTTTAAAGCAGCACCCAACTTTTCAAGGAATAGCTGATTCCTCTATGGCTGCAAATCATTTATATGAATTGGCAAAAGATGACATGCTTTCTTTTCTTCAAAATACATCTCACCAAAATCGTTTAGTACAATTAAATTTAAAAAAGGATATTTCGTACTGTTTACAAGAAAATATCACAGATGTAATCCCTAAGTATGAAGGTAACACTTTGATTTTATAAGTTTTTTAACAGCAATCAATGCTTGCATAATTATCCAATAAGGGTGAATATTATATTAACATCATGGATGTTTTATTAACAAATCTGTGGTTTGAATTAAAAATCAGTGTAATATTGAATGAATATTAATTTAATTGAAAGTTGTTTTATGAAAACTAAAAATAAAATATTTAAATACCTCCAAGGGGGCATTTTTATAGCCATATTTAGCTTTTTTTTCAATCCTATAGAAGTTAAAGCACAAACTCCTGATTATTCCTATACCAAAGGCTCAGATAGGACTGCTATTCCTTTTTCAACCGTAGATACAGCCTTAGGATATCGAATGCAATTGTTGTATCCACCTGGAGAATTCGGACATGTAAATAAAAATATGCTCATCACTAAGCTTTATTTAAGAGCTCAGAATGCTGGAACTGTTTCCACCTTTGAAGAAGTAGAAATATCTTTAGGACAAGACAACCCTGTATTGTATACTTGGTTAGACTGGGATACCAATACTGTTCGCGTAAAATATGACTCTCTTTTAACCTTAGGGCCAACAGTACCTGGACAGTGGCTAGAATTTGAACTGGATACTCCTTTTAGATATAACCCAGACAAAGCCTTGGTTATTGACCTTAAAAAGAAAGCTACTAAAACTGGAGGTTTCTTATTATTAACTGGGGGGAAACCTTCCCATCCAGGTTATTTAAATTGGACCAATAGCTATGCGAGGTATGGAGATGCAACTGCTCAAGTGTTAATAAGAAATTTGTATCATTTTGGATTTGATTTGAAACCCGAATTTGAAAATAATGCCGGTGTATCTGAATTGGCTTCACCTAAAGTATTTTGCATTGGAAGCCATGATGTTTATGCAACAATTGTCAATAATGGAACCAATCAAATTGATTCTGTAGATGTGTATTGGGAAATTGACGGAATACCACAGGGTTCAGTAAAATATACAGGATTACTGGATACTTTAGGAGGAAATAATCCTTCATCTGCACAAGTTCTTCTTGGAAATTATAATTTTCAGACTTCTGTGAATGTTACCATCTATACCGATATGCCTAATGGAGTGAATGATACTATCAACTCCGATGATACACTTAATATAGATATGGGGCCTGCACTTTCAGGAATGTATTCAGTTAGTTCTAATTTGCCAGCTGGGCCTTCAAATTTCACTTCAGTTTCAAGCATGCTTGATGCTTTAAATTCTTTTGGAATATGTGGACCAACTTTAATATATATATCTAGTGGAACCTACAGTGAAGCACTTGATTTGTCAGATATTAAAGGTTTAAGTGCAATCAATACCTTAACCATTGACGGAGGAGATTCTTCTGCTACTATATTTACTCAAAGTGGTAGTTTTTCCACTCTGAGACTTAATAATGTCAAACACATTACAGTTAAGAATTTATCTTTTATAAATACCAGAACAACAGGTAGTGCTATTTTATTTCATAATGCTGATTCTAATGTGGTTTCATCTTGTATAGCGTGGGTAGACCCTCAAAGTACGAACTCCAATCTTGATGGGGTTTTATTTTCCGCTGATCCTGCTTCTAGAGCAGATGATGCAAAAACACATTATAATACGGTTGAACATTCTAAAATTATTGGAGGATATCACGGCATTTATATGTATGGTGTTGATACAGCTTTAGTTACTGGTAACCGACTAATGTATAATGAAATTGATTCCTCTCATTTTTATGGCATCAAAGCTTTCTTCTCGAATGATATACATATTGAAGGGAATAAAATAAATATGTTAAATAGAAACTTTGGCAATTCTAATGCTATCAGCCTGTTTGCTACAAATGCCAAAATAATTGGAAATGATATTAAAGCAGTAGAAGATGCTTTAAGCTGGTCTAATCGAAACTATACGTTTAGCAGCAGCAAAAACAAGCAGTTGATAAATAACATGGCTTTTTCAACAACAGCTAATGCAGTTTATTTAGACGATGTTGATTCTTTAGAGATGTATCATAATAGCATGTACAGCACAGGCACTGCTGTAGGGTTTCCTTTGTATGTATTAAATCCAACAGGAAAATACGACATTAGAAATAATATTTTTTACTCCGATAATAATTTAAGCTTCTACTTGTATAGAGATACGGTTATTAAAGATTTTAATTATAATATTTTTTATACGGGAGGATCTAACTTGTTATCCTTTGGTGGGAATACTTACGCTAGCTTATCTAATTTTCAAACAGCAGTGACAGGTTGGAATTCAAAATCATTAGAAGGTGATCCAGGGTTTGTCTCTCCTTATGATCTTCATGTTCAAGATAGCTTGGCAAATGATGTGGGAGATACTACAGTCGGAGTTTGGTTGGATATTGATTTAGAAACTAGGCCGGATCAATATTCACCTTACGGGATAGTTGACATTGGAGCAGATGAGTTTTATCCAGTTACATGCCCTTCCCCTATGGTGAGAGAGCAAGTGAAAAACTATAACAGCATTATGGTTCGCACAGATGTTAGCGATATAGAATTTAAGGTTATTCCTTGTGGTGCATCAGCAGATACTGCTACGGTATATTATTCTACATCAGATACTTTGTTTATGGATAGTCTAGCACCAGCTGAATGCTACTCTTATTATATCAGAACGATTTGTGGAAGAGGAGATAGCTCGCTTTGGATTGGGCCATTTGACTTTATGACAAATCCAACACCACCAATGGGAGTTAACTGTAATTCTGGAAATTTAACAACTATCTTTTCTGAAGAGTTTGAAACTCCTGCTGCAAATGGGTGGACGGGTGATATCAATACGAGTTCTGGGATTTCTACAGGAATGTGGAATGTTGGATCTGGCGGTTCTTCCTTTGGTAGTAGAACAGGACCTTCTGCTGCACAAAGTGGTAGCACATACCTATTTACAAGAGTAATTAACCACAACAATCAAATGATTAATTTATATTCTCCGAGAATTGATTTGACTACCGTTCAAGATTCTGCCGAACTTTCATTTTGGCTGCATGCTTTTGGTAGCGACCTTGGTGAATTCTCCGTTGGAATCTCTAATAATTTAGCTGGACCATATACCAACTTAATGAGCTTTGATGGTAATAAAGGAGAACTTCAAGAATCTTCTGCTGAACCTTTCTATCAAGTTGGATTGAGATTAGATGATTATGTGGGACAAAATGTTTACCTAGAGTTTTCAGTAAGAACTGCAAGCTTTATTTATGGTGAGTTTGCACTGGATTTGTTGGAAGTAAAAGGTTGTATTTCTTGCTTAACTCCAGATAGTTTAGAAGATGTGAACAAAGAACTTAGCTCTGTTGACTTGGATTGGGTAGAAAAAGGAAACTCTACATCATGGGAAATAGCTTATGATTCTTCTTGGACAAGTCACCTAATACCTACTAATAGAAGGATAGTGAACTCAAAGCCTGCAACCATTAACAATTTGTCTGCAGGTGATACCTATAGGTTTTATGTTCGTTCAATTTGTGGAAATGGAGACAGTAGCGCTTGGTTTGGACCATTTATTTATACCACTCCTTTTGAAATTCCATTTGTAGAGGATTTTGAATCTTTTAGTACCTTATTGTCTGCTACTGAGGTTTGGCCTAATGGTTGGAAACAACATCGTTATGCATTAGCAAATGATCCACAGTGGATGACGCAAAGTGGTCCTACCAATTCTGCAAATACAGGGCCAGAAGTTGACCATACTACTTCAGGTGCTCAGGGAATATACTCTTATCTCACAATGGAAGGGGCAGCAGGTGATTCAACAGATTTGATAAGCCCTTATATTTATATTGATCCTCAAGAGGATTCTTTAGAACTGGAATATTGGTATCACTTTTACGGTTCAAATATTGATCAAATGAAAGTTTATATTGAGGTGAATGGAATGGAATACCTCATTGACACTATAATTGGTCAACAACAAACTGCTGCATCTGATCCTTGGCAAAGTAGAACTGTGCCATTAATAGGCTTTGAAGATGAGTTTGTGAAAATTAAATTCCGTGGATTTAATCACTATCCTAAAGGTGAAATCGCAATCGATGATATTTCAATTCGACCTTACACTATTGTTGGAGTTAATGAGAATACAAAAGATGTCAAGCAGTTGATTCTTTATCCTAATCCAACAAAAGAAGCCTTTACCTTGAAAAGCTCTGGATTAAAACATAAAAATGCACTTGTTTCACTTAGAAATATAAGTGGGCAACTTATTCTTTCAGAAATTATTTCAGAAAGCGATTCTCCTTTTATCAAACATTTTAATATAAAAAATAATGCTAAAGGGATATATATATTAACTATAATCGATGGGGATAACTTGATTAACAAGAAGTTGATTATTCAGTAATTATAAATGTTGAATCGTATCAATATTTTTAAAGGGAGTGGGATTTTTTCACTCCCTTTTTTAATGTTTAAAAGGTCGAAAAGAAAAGTATTTAAAAAGATAGCTTACATCAAGAAAGTTAATTTTATATAAAACACTTATCTTTAGTCGGTGTTTAAGAAGTTGAAATATACGTTTTTATTATTGGGTATTGCTTTCCTTTTTTCATCATGGGGGTTTTATGCACATAGGAAAATTAATAGAATGGCTGTGTTTACACTTCCACCAGAAATGATAGGTTTTTATAAGAAGAACATTGAATACCTTACTGAACATGCAGTAGATCCAGACAAAAGAAGATATGCTGTTGAAGGGGAGGCTGTTAAACATTACATTGATATTGATCATTATGCAGAAAATGGTGAAAATCCTTTTGACTTAATGCCAAAAAAATGGAATGATGCCGTTGAAAAATATTCGGAAGATACCTTAAAGGAATATGGGATTGTTCCTTGGCAAATAGCTTTCATGACTTATTGGTTAACAGATGCTTTTATGGAAAAAGATGCTGATAAAATCATTCGATTATCCACAGACTTAGGACATTATATAGCCGATGCATCTGTTCCACTTCATACCACTAAAAACTATAACGGACAATTAACTGGGCAAAAAGGTATTCATGCGCTATGGGAATCTAGAATACCGGAATTAGTTGCTAATGACTTTGATTTTATGGTGGGTAGGGCAGAATACATTAAAAGCCCTTTAAATGCAGCTTGGCAACTAGTTGAAGAAAGTTTTTCCCATGTGGATTCGGTACTGTGGATAGAAATGGAATTGAGTAGAACATTTCCAATTGATCAGAAATATACATTTGAAACTAGAGGGCAATCTACTGTCAAACAATATAGCCGGGCATATGCAATGGCTTATCACAAGAGGATGGGGGATATGGTAGAGAAAAGAATGCAAAGAGCAGTTTTTATGATTGGAAGTATATGGTACACAGCTTGGGTAAATGCAGGACAACCTAATTTAGATGGAATCTATATAAAAGTTGATCGGGATGAAAGAAAGAAGGATAATAAGGAAGTTTTACCCGAAGAGAAATTAAAAGTAAGGCCTCATGAGCCTTGAAAGATAATATAATGTCTTAAATAAAGAAGGCGAATTGTGAAATTCCAAAAAATGAATATTCAAAATAATGGGATTTTAAATTAAAAAAAAGTTTAAAAAAAATGAGGTAAATTTGTTGTAATAATCCTATTATTGCCTTTTAATTTATAGCGAGATAGATACTTTTGTTATATTTGCATTCTGTTTAAAATTGTAAAACAGCGATAAATCAACAAGTTATTGTTATAAAAAATCTAAGCATATGAAAAAGTTAAAACTCTTTGGGTTAGTATTAATTTCACTATTATTTTTTAAGGTTGACCCAGCCTTAGCTCAACATTATTTAGGGAGTATAACAAGTAATTACTCTGGAATAATGGGAGCAGATTTGCAACCTGCATCTATTGCTGATAGTCGTTATAAATTAGATGTTAATTTATTTAGTTTTAGTATTGACGCAGCTCAAAATGCCAAATATTTTGATCCTAGTGTACTGCCAAAAAGGAATTGGCCCTATTCTTTACTTAAGAATACATATTGGATGGAAGATCCAACAATTGATTTATATAAAGATTATGTACATGACCAAAATGCGATTGAAGGCCGTAATAAACACAGTGGTTTATATGCGAATGCTCAATTTGATATTCTAAACTTCATGGTGAGCATTAATCCTAAAATATCTATTGGATTTTCAGCTAAACTGAGAATGGTTAATAATTTAGATGACGTTCATCCAAAATTATTGAAATTAGCAGAGGAGTCTTTAAATCACCCTCCTTTATGGAATCAAACTATTGATGGAGCTTTATTTTCTCAAAGTTCTATGATTTGGGCTGAATATGGATTCAATTACGCGCAAGTACTTACAGATGAAGGAGAGCATTTCTTTAAAGTTGGAGGTAGATTAAAATTAAATAGAGGACTAGCAGCAACTTATGCTTATGCTAAAGACCTGGATTTTAATATGAGGCACCAAGATACCGCTTCTGTTATGAAAGGTGAGCTAATGTTTGGTTACTCAGATAATATTAACAATCATATAGATAATAGATCTTCTAGTGCATCTTTCAATGCAAAAGACTTTTATGATGTCGTTTCTAGATTAGGATTAGGTCTGGACCTAGGGATTGTTTATGAGTGGAGACCGGATTGGAAAGACTATAAATATGATATGGACGGAGAAACAGATTTATGGAGAAGAGATCAAAATAAATACAAACTACGTTTGGGTGCTTCTATTCTTGACATCGGAGGGATGACTTTCCAAAAAGCTGATTTAAGTAGAAGTTTTGCCTTTAATACTACTGATTTCCTTATCAAAGAAACTTTTGACGGAGCTCAGGATTTAAGAGATTTTACACAAATAGTAGATAGTTTGATTGAGAATGACCCTGATTGGGTTCAAAAAGAGGATACTTCTCAGACTTTCTTTATGAATACGCCAACTGCACTTAGTTTACAGTTTGACTATAATGTTTATAAAGACTTTTATGTGAATGCAACCGCCATGATTAACTTAAATCCTAAATCATGGGCTACTAACGTTCGCATTCCAAATCAAATCTCAGTAACACCAGCGTATGACCATAAATGGTTTGGGGCTGGAGTACCATTATCTTATAATAAGTATTCTGGTTTTAGAACAGGCCTTGGTCTTCGTCTAGGACCTTTAACTGTTGGTACACCTGATATTAAAACAATTATACCTATAGGTAAAAAACAAAGAGGTGGTGGAATTTATGCGATGCTAAGAGTACCAATTCCATACAATAAGACAAAAGATAGAGATAACGACGGTGTATCTGATAAGTTAGATGAGTGTATTGATGATCCAGGACCATGGACAACTATGGGCTGTCCTGATACGGACGGAGATGGTATTCCAGATCACTTAGACGAATGTCCAGAAGTAGCAGGATTACCAGAATTTAATGGTTGTCCAGATACAGACGGCGACGGTATTCCAGATCACTTAGACGAATGTCCGGAAGTAGCAGGATTGCCAGAATTTAATGGTTGTCCAGATACGGATGGAGACGGTATTCCAGATCATTTAGACGAATGTCCTGAAGTAGCCGGATTACCAGAGTTTGACGGTTGTCCAGATACAGACGGCGATGGTATTCCAGATCACTTAGATGAGTGTCCTG
>CAZKFN010000012.1:0-17189 GCA_964552035.1 uncultured Flavobacteriales bacterium | reverse complement strand
GGTTGTCCAGATACAGACGGCGATGGTATTCCAGATCACTTAGATGAGTGTCCTGAAGTAGCCGGATTACCCGAGTTTGACGGTTGTCCAGATACAGACGGTGATGGTATTCCAGATCACTTAGATAAATGCCCTGAAGAGCCAGGGACTATTGAAAATGACGGTTGTCCAGAAATTGAAGAAGAAGTTAAGGAAATCTTAAAAACTGCTTTTGAGAACTTAGAATTCGAAACTGCAAGCGCGACAATTAAACCAAGATCGCTACCTTCTTTAAATGAACTAGCAACTGTATTAGCTAAGCGTCCTGAATGGGATCTGCAAATTTCAGGTCACACTGATAATGTAGGTAACCCACAAAGTAACCTAGAGCTTTCAAGAAGACGTGCTGAGTCCGTTAAAGAAGCTTTAATGGGTTGGGGTATTGAAGAAACCCGCTTACATACATTATTCTTCGGAGATACTCAGCCGGTTCAGACGAACTCAACTCCTGAAGGAAGACAAGCTAACCGTCGTGTTGAAATGAATATCATTTTTAGATAATTAACGGTTTAAATCTTTTCTTAAAAGCGTTCGTAGTACTACGAACGCTTTTTTGTTTTGTGCTATTTTATATTTAAAACAACTTTCTTGTCCATGAGAAAACACCATTTTGCAGAAGGTGAAGATAACTTAAGCCTTGGCTTTGTATAACCAGGGCTTCGGTACAATTTCAGCTCTGCTGAAATCACTCAGCCACTTTTATTTAATTGTGAATTATGAATTATGAATTATGAATTGTGAAACGTGAATTTTAACCATGCTGGATATAGGACCCTGAGTGTTTTTTGGGTTGAGAAATAACAGATATTGTTTTTAATATTTTTATTACATTGAAATTATTTAAACAACCAATTCCCCAAAAAAGTATCGGGGCTTCGATACAATTTCAGCAGAGCTGAAATCACTCAGCCACCTTCATGTTGATACAATTTTAACTTCGTAGGAGTATAAATAATTTATAAGAACTGCTCATTCAAATAAAGCCTATTTTTATTGTAAATTCCATATACAACACCTTTTAGAGGTATATTAAATAATGGAGAATTC
Source organism: uncultured Flavobacteriales bacterium (assembly GCA_964552035.1). GTDB lineage: Bacteria > Bacteroidota > Bacteroidia > Flavobacteriales_E > Vicingaceae > CAZKFN01. The sequence goes on along the minus strand of CAZKFN010000012.1, from coordinate 16,103 downwards.
AAGGATTTTGAAACTACCATTTCTTTGGTAAAGCTAAAATCTGCATCAGGGTCAAATAGAGTAATTTTAGCTTTTTCACCTTTCTGAATACTATGATTATGGAGCCGCAGTAGAGTAGAGGGTCCCTTGGTGAAGAGGGGAATAATTTCCTCAATACTCATCTCTTTTTTTAAGGCAGTATTGGCAACAGAAAAAGCAGTTTGCAAGTTGATAATGCCAAAAGCTGCATAATCAAACTCCCGTTTTTTACTTTCAATATCTTGAGGCCAATGATCCGAACATATGGCATCAATCACTCCTTCCTTGACTCTTTTAATTAAAGCTTTTATCGTCTCTTTTCCCCTTAGTGGAGGTAAGGTTTTCAACCTGCTATCAAAGCCTTCTAACTCTCGATCATCAAGCAATAAATTGATAGCAGAAACGTCACAGCTCACCTTTTGTTTTGCTTTTTTAGCTTTGCTGATAAGATTTAACCCACCTACAGAAGAAACAGTAGAGAAATGAATTTGCATTCCCGTATAATTCAGTAAATACAAATCTCTAGAAATCATGAGTTCCTCAGAGAGTTCGGGAATTCCTTTTAAGCCGCATTCAGTGCTGGTTTTTCCTTCGTTCATCACCCCATTATAGGACACCTTTCGTTCAAAAGGAAAGTTAATTAAAAACCCATCAAAAGATTGGCAATATTCCATAGCTCTTAAAAGTAGGTTTGGATTTTCTATGGGATTTTTACCGTCAAAAAAGCCGATGGCTCCTGCCTCTTTCATATCGTAAAGTTCTGCGAGCTCTTCACCCTTAGCTTCCTTGGAAATACAGCCGTAAGGCAAAATATCGACAATAGAAGCTTTACTTTTATTGATGATGTATTCTATTTGTGCTTTAGAATCTCTTCTGGGAGAGCTCAAAGGAGATACAGCGATTCTTGTAAACCCTCCTGCAGCTGCCGCCTTAGCAGCAGTTTGTATATCTTCTTTATATTCGTAGCCTGGATCTTGAATATTGGCATGCATATCTGTCCAACCTGGCGAAACATGGAGATGACCTATCTCAATAAGTTTTTCATTTTTATGTTTAAGCGCCTTCCCAATTTCTGTTATCTTTCCGCTTGTTATTCTGATATCTACTACCTCCCCATTATGTGGGCTATCAGAATCGATTATTTTGGCCTTTTTAATTAGAACGTCCATATTTAGCTTATTTCAATATTCTTAATAAAACAACTTCTATTGCAAGAAAAATTAATGCAAAGATGATAAAGTATTTCCAAAGTGGTGTGCCCTGCTCTAAATAAGAGATTTGATTTTTTAAATGTTCCCCATTTTCGTCAATTACCTTTAAATTAATTCCTTTACGTTCTGATATGTCTTTGATTTCCTTAGGAGTATAAGTTTTTAAATCACTTTCTAAACGATTATAATTCAACGAAAGTAATCCTAGAAAATTATCTTTTTGAAGCAACTGGTAATGACCGGCTGTTCTAATTTCATTATTTAACTGTATGTGTAATTGATTTTGGATATACCGCTGTGGTGGGATAACATCTATACCATTTCCTACAATTCTTACCGGACTTTCTGTTTTTTGAATATTAGACAATACAATTTCATCCTCACCTAAAGTATGGTAGGGAGGTTGATAAATTTGGGATTGTAAAGCCATGTTGTAAAGTGTGGGGACAAAAATTGCATGTCTGCTAAAATTACTTTCATCTGCACTTAACCCCGAAGCAATTAAAAATACTTTGCCTTTATCGACCTTGTATTCATTTAAATAGGCATTTCCATTCGATAAGCGAAGAAGTTGATGTTTGTTTGTTGACTGTAACTCCTGAATATTCCAATATCCTTTTACACTAGGTAGTTTAAGGTGTTCAACTTTATCTTTAAAAACATCTTGATAGAGTTCAGCCTGAGTATTGAGCTGGGATAAGCTTATTTCTTCTTCATGATAACTACCTAACTGATCCAACTGAAGTAGATTAAAAAAGTTATAGTAAGCCTCTTTATCAATCTTGGAAGAAGGAATAATAAATAAAGATCCTCCTTCTTTCACAAAACTAGAGAGCTCATTTTGCAATGCAGAGCTAATGTCCTTCAATTGGTCCAAGAGGATAAAACTGTGTTTGCTAAACATCTTAAAATCCAGCTGTTTGGAATTTTGAGAAGTATAGTTGATAAAACTATCCTTCTCGAAAAGCCGTTGGACATTGCTGTTCAAGGAATCTTCGTACAAATGTAGCATCTCAACGGAGGAGCTAATCAAGTAAGAAAAGTATAGGGTGTCATCAAAATTTATGGGGTAATCCTTGATGCTGATAGTAGCTTTTTGCCAACCTTCTTGTTCACTTTTATATTGAATTTGTTTCGACAGCGTGTCCTTTTCAGGAAGGGTCAAAGTTAAAGGTGTCTTTAGTTGTTCGTTTAGTTTAAATTGTACACTTAATCCTTCCACTTTTTTATCGTCAAAGTTTTCTAGCGTAAATTCTATAAGCTCCCTTTGGCCTCTTAATCTATATGGATTGTTGAAATGCATAGCGGCAAGACTGACGTTAGAAACCTCTTTAGCTTGAACGGGAAGAATGGTTAGTAAATTGGATTTTACTTCTATTTCTTCTAAATTAAATGCATTTTTTTGCAAGTCGCTAATGATAAAAATTCTAGGAATAAGCTGTTGATCTTCAAAGCTGTTCATTTGCCTTTGAACCACAGCCTTAAGGTCTCTATATGTAGAATTAATTTCAATCTCTTGTAAAGCATCTATAAAAGCAGCTTTATTTAGCCAACGTTGATGTTTTCCTTCGAAATCGTTGGTTAAAAGTTGAAACTTATCGGATGCATTATAAGATTCAACGATAGAGAGTGCTTTGTTTTTTGCCAAATCAAACAAACGTCCATCTTCAATTTTACTTTGCATGCTAAAAGAGTTGTCTATATAGATAGATACTCCTTTTTTCCCATGCTCTAAGGTATTTTCTTCATTGGGGAAGTAAGGTTGACAAAAAGCAAGAACAAGTGCCGAAATCATCAGCAATCTGCTAATTAAAACCAATACATGTCGTAGTTTCGAGGTAGATTGGGTTTGCTTTTTAATATCCTGAAGTAATTGGACCTGAGAAAAGCGTATGAGCTTGTATTTACGAAAATTAAAAAGGTGGATAAGTATTGGAATAACCAAAAAACTTAAAGCATACAGAAATTCAGGATAGAGTAATTTCATTAAAGCCCGAAGTTACAAATAAAGAATTATTTAATCTCTTTGGGAAACGCAAAAATAATGGTGAACATAAAAAATGTTTTTATTCTATTATTCTATATTTTTGTCCAGATTATAATTATTAAAAAATCTATTTTTTTTAAAATAAGACATTTATGCTATAAATAAGCTATTTTTTAATGTCGAACTAATTAATATTAAACTAAAACTTGAAAAATGAAACTACAAAGAATTTTAATTATTAGCACTTTAATCATTGCTTCATTTTCTTTTCATTCTTGTAATAAAACAGCAAAAGTTACAAGAGTAGCAGAAGATTCAGTTATTGATGTTAGTGGTCGTTGGAATGATACTGACTCTCGTCTTGTTGCTGAGGAAATGATTAATGATATGCTTGTTCGACCTTGGTTAGAAGAATTTGAAAAAGGTAAAGGAAAGCGCCCAGTGGTAATTGTGGGATTATTACAAAATAAAAGTCACGAACATATTTCTACTGGAACCTACATTAAAGATATAGAAAAAGCTATATTAAATTCTGGAAAGGTTCGTTTGGTACAAGCTGGAGAAGCTAGAGAACAATTGAGAAAAGAAAGAGCAGATCAAAATGAATTTGCTTCAGCTGCTACTACAGCCCAATGGGGTAGGGAACTAGGAGCAGACTTCATTCTACAAGGGGAAATCAATTCAATTGTAGATGCGAATTCTAAACTTAAAGTTGTTTTTTATCAGACTAATTTAGAGCTTACCAATATAGAAACGAATGAGAAAGTTTGGATTGGCGATAAGAAAATTAAGAAAGTAGTAGAATAAGAATATGAGGAAGTATCCAAAAGTATTTTTGGGTTGCCTATTCATTTTATTTCTTTCTGCTTGTGCTACATATTATCAAAAAAGTGCAGCCTTTCAAAAGAGTTTTGCTTTAGGTGAGATAGATAAGGCTAAAACCTTTTTAGAAAAAAATGATAAAAAGGCAGTAAAGAGTAAGGATAGGCTGCTTTACTTTTTTGATCGTGGTGTAATTGATCACATGTTGGGTAATTACTCAGAAAGCAATGAATATTTCGAAAAGGCTTATGTTTTTCATCAAGATTATCGTAAAAGCTTAGGAAGTAGTATAGGCTCATACCTTAGTAATGATATGACCAAACCATATGAAGGAGAGGATTTCGAGGTGGTTTTGGTTCATTTCTATAAGGCTTTAAATTATATTTATTTAAATGAGTTTAATGCCGCTTTGATTGAGGCAAGAAGAATAAATATATTGCTGAATGAGTTTAACAGTAAGTATGAAAAGAAAAAAAATCGTTATAAAGTCGATGCCTTTTCTTTATTGCTTACTGGACTAATCTACGAAGCTCAAGGAGAATATAACGATGCTTTCATTGCCTATAGAAATGCATATGAGGCTTATAATGAGGTATATGAACAGCACTTTAAGGTGAGCGCTCCAGAACAACTTAAAATTGATATTTTAAGAATGGCAAATAAGCTTAGATTTATCAATGAGCTAGATTTTTATGAGCGAGAATTTGGAATGAAATACGAAGAAAGCTGGGAAAGTGATAATGGAGAAGTAGCATTCTTTTGGCTCAATGGCCTAGGACCGGTAAAAGGGGAATTTAGTTTAACCTTAACCAAAGTGAAAGGAGTTGGAGGAGCTCTTACCTTTTCCAATGAGGATGAAAATATAACCCTCCCTGTGTATATTGACTCTTATTCTTCTAAGGAAACAACTCAAATGGAAGGTGTTGGTTTTGTAAGATTAGCATTGCCTAGATACCGTACAAGGTTACCTTATTATTCTTCAGCTTCTATTCGAACAAAAGATGAAGAGTACCCCTTAGTGCAAGTGGAGAATATTAATAAAATCGCCTATGCAACCCTAGAAGATAGAGAGTTAAGAGAGTTGGCTCAATCAATTGGTAGATTGGTATTAAAACAAGCTACTGAGGCTGTAGCTCGAGATAAAAATGAAGATATTGGTACTGCGGTGTCGATAATCAATGCTCTTACAGAAAAAGCTGATACTAGGAATTGGCAAACTTTACCTCATAGTATTTATTATCAAAGAATTCCTTTGCAAAAAGGTAGTAATGAATTGGATTTAGTAACAAAAGATCTAAATCATAATGAACGGATAACAAAGCTTACCTTTGAATCTGGTAGGAAATTAAGTTTCTCTTCCTTCCACTCCCTTGAAAGTGGTCCGCCACAAAAGGTTTCAAAGTAATTTAAATGTACTCAAAATTAGAAAAAACTAAATTGCCACCTTAAGAGAAACCTTTAATGGTTTTTGATGGGGATTGTAGTTTCTGTATTTATTGGATCATCAAGTGGAAAAAAATTTCAGCCGACTCCATAGCCTACGTTTCCTATCAAGAAGCGCATAACTCCTTTAAAGATATCTCTATAGAATCTTTTAAGGAAGCTGTACGTTTAATTGAAACTGATGGTACTGTATTTTCTGGAGCCGATGCTGCTTATTATACCTACTATCTTAAAGGAAAATTTAAATTCTTGCATCTGTGGTATCAAAAATACCACTGGTTTAAGAGATTAAGTGATTTTATATACCGCTGGATTGCCAAACGTAGAAATTTTATGTTTAAGCTAAGTGTTACCTTGTTTGGAACACATCCAGAAAAGCCCAATAAAAATTGGATGATTTTCTTGTTGGCACTATTCCTGATTATTGCTTTAGCAACCTACAACTTAACCAGTACCTCAAAGCTATAACTAGCTTGTCGATTTTACCTAGCCGGTTTAAATCCTTGTGGATATAAGAAGGGAAGATGAGTTTACTTAGCTTGAATGAAATAGTATAAAACACCTTCATGATGATTTTTTAAAAGTTTAAAATAAGTCCAGCACTTAAATTTAAATTTTTAAGTTCTGTTTTCATTTTTTCTTGAGTAGTAAGGCTTTCGCTTGAGCTAACATACTCTACTTTATTATCAAATTGTTGTCGAGTAGATATTCCCTCTACATTTATTCTGATGCCCAATGGTCCAAATACATTTAGACGAAGATGAGCCCCATAATTATATCCAAAAGCAGTACTGATTTCTGCAGCGCTAACTTGTTTGATACTTTGTCCCCCACCTTCATCTACCTCAATAGTAACTTCGGGTTTAGAGCTGTTAACTGCTCCCATTAAAAACTTTAAATCTATTCTAATAATTTTTCCACCAAAACTAAGATAAGGACCAACCATTCCATATACATTTACCCATTTTTCAGATTGAGCTGTGACTATTCCATTGGTGTTGGCATGAGTTTGATATTGATTGGCTAAGTCATTCCGATCAATAGGATTTATAAATCCCCCTACAGAAAGCCCTAAACCTAGATATTTATTTAAGAAAAAGCCAGATTCTATACTTAAAGCCAGGCCTATGTTAGTATTGACAGGATCTAAACTATCCATGGATTGATAATCTTTTAAAGCCAGGCTAGGACCAACATTAAGGCTTATAAAGTTGGGCTTATCTACTTCATCTTGAGCTTGTAAGCTAAAGAAAAATAGACTAATTAAAGTTAAGCTAAGAAGTTTTTTCACAATTGTATATTTTTAATAAACGATGGTAAGGGTTCCCTCAGTACTTAATGGGCCTTTTAGGTTTTTGTCAAATCGTGCAGAAAGAGCTGCTGCTTTTGCCTTGGTATATAAATAGTTGCTTGAAGTAGTTGAGCCAGGAGCACCCGGAACAGCCTTTTCTATGTTTCCATAGCGATCAACACTAATTTTTACTACTACTGTGCCTTTATCTTCAGTACCTATGGAGATTTTAGGATTTCTAATCATCTCTCTCCCTTTAATTTGATATTTAACAGTAAAGCCATCAACTTGAAGTACCTTTTCTTCTCCCTCAGCAATAAAAGCACCATCATAAGGAACATGTTCTTTAAAAAAGATAGAACTAACTTCTTTCATGGGAATTTTTTGAATCTTATTGTTGACTACCACTTCCCATTCATCATGGTTTAAAGACATCACAACACCTTCAACTTTATCTCCAGATTTAAGAACAACAGTGTGCTGTGCTTGAGCGCTAAGGCCAAATAAAAGGGCAATAAGAAAAATAGGTACTTTCATTTTGTGTTATTTATTTTATTCAAAAATAATCAGGATTCTTAATATTATTAAGTTTTAAGTCCATGCTTTATTAACAATTTTAACAAAGCTAACTTTATTTCACCTCTTTTAATCGAAAAAGCATCTTGAAAATCAAGATGCTTTTAATAAAATCTATTCGTTGTTGTTTAATAATAAATCAATCTTCTTACTTGTGCAAAGTATTTCGCTAATCGTATTACTTGTTTGGTGTAGCCAAACTCGTTATCGTACCAAACATAAAGAACAATGTTCTTTTTATCTGAAGAAATTAGGGTAGCAGGGCTATCAAAAATAGAGCTACAGCTGTTTCCTATGATATCTGAAGAAACAGTTTCAGGATTGGTAGAAAAGTGGATTTGATTGACCAAATCACCTTCTAAAGCTGCTTTTCTCATCAGTTGATTGACTGCGTCAATGGAAGTTTCTTTACTTACAGTTAAATTCATGATTGCTAAAGAACCGTTAGGTGTGGGTACACGAACAGCATTAGCAGTTAATTTTCCATCCAAGCTTGGGATTACTTTGGTTACAGCTTTACCAGCTCCCGTTTCAGTAATCACCATGTTGATAGCTGCTGAACGACCTCTACGAGTTTTCTTATGCATATTATCTAATAGATTTTGGTCGTTGGTATAGGCATGAATGGTTTCAATATGTCCTTTTTCAATTCCTAATTCATCGTCAATTACTTTTAGAACGGGTACAATAGCATTGGTTGTACAAGAAGCAGCAGAGATAATTTTGTCATTTTCTACTGAAAAATCTCTCTTTTGGTTTACTCCATATACAATATTTGGAATTCCTTTACCTGGAGCAGTTAGGATTACTTTGCTAACTCCTTTAGCTTGCAAATGAAGGGATAGGCTTTCTTTGTCTTTAAAAGCACCAGTATTGTCAATTACAATAGCATTATTAATCCCATATGCGGTGTAATCAATTTCATTTGGTTGGCTTGCATTAATCATATGTACGATTTGCCCATTGATGTTCATAGTTCTATTTTCAACATCTAAATCTACTGTTCCCTGAAAAGCACCATGTACAGAATCATTTCTCAATAAAGCAGCTCTTTTTTCCAAAGCTGTTGCATCATCATTTCGGGTTACGATTGCTCTTAATCTAAGTTGTTGGCCTTTGCCTGCCTGCTTGATTAATTCCCTAGCAGCAATTCTACCAATCCTACCAAAACCATATAAAATAACATCTTTAGGTTCCAATTTATGCTTATCACCACCCAATAATGCTTCTAGTTTCTGAATAAGATATTCGGATTGATTGGCATAGTTTTCTTCTTCGATTAACCACTCATTAGCTAATTTGCCAATGTCAATCTTAGACGGTGCTAAATCCAAACTTAATAATTCCTTGGCTAAGCTAGCAGTATCATATATGCTTACAGGACGGTTGGTGTAGTTTTGAGCATTTTTATGTAGTTTTAATAACTCAGGTACATTCTTGTCCACTAAATGATTTCTAAAAAGAACGAGTTCAACAGATTTAGTATATAAAAGATTTCCTAAAGTATTGAGTAAATCAACTGCCTTTTTTTCTTGTTCTACCCAAGAGTTTAACTCTGATTCAAATTCCTCCGCGATAATTGGAGCTTTCATTTCACGACTCATTTGAGAATAATTTATAAATTAATATTTAAGGTTAAATAGAAAGGTCATTTATACCATTGCAAAATTCGTGAAAATTCCCTTCATTTAAAAGTTTTATACTAAATGCTTTTACAACTTTAAAAGTATTAAAGTTTCCTTTGAGAATAAAAAAATTTGTATTTAAGTTTTAAATTTTAAAAGTCGGAAAACCTTAACTTATATAAGTTTGTCGGCATTGTTTACTATGCATATTCATTTCCTTTAGAGTTAAAGTTTCGAACCTTTGTTGTGGCAATTAAATCACTCCTCTTGTCGACAAGAATGTGCTTAAACAGCTTAACAAACGATACAAGAACATCAGCATTATACATTTGAAAAGCGAATTAAATCCTGTTTGGCAAAGGTTGGCTGTGTTATTATAAATATGCAAAAATGAGGAATCATTTAAGCAAGGTAGAATTTTGGAAACATCGTTGGTTGAGATGTAGCTGTTTAAAGCAATTTAAATATACGTTAGGCATATTTTTTTACGCAATAGGAAGTTTTTGTAGGAGGCAAAGCTGAACCCCGTAAGAAGCTCTATAGTTATGGTTTCAACTATCAATTACCTATCAGTCCACTAGGAAATGCATCTTAAAAAGTTCAAAGAAAAGGCACTATAAAGTTTAACGGTGAATCATGGCTAAATATTGAAAAAACCGACTAATAAGAAAGATATACCCTGAGTAGTATGAGAGGACAGCAAAGATAGGAGATCTACCTATCTTTGCTTCCTGCTGGATTAATATAGGAAATGCAATTACATTCCAAAACCGTAATAGGACTCCCTTCCATTAGGATATATCCCTTGAACCAATACTCCGCCTTTTTTTGCTTTTAAATAATCAATCAATTCATCTACAGATTTCACACTTTTACTGTCTATGGAGGTAATTATAAAACCTTCTTGTATTCCTGCTTTTTGCAATTTTCCTGCATATAGCTTTTTGACCAAAACACCATTTCTTAAAGATAACTTTTCTTTGATATCCTTATCAATATCCTCTAATTGAGCGCCTAAAGTATTAAACATTTGAAGGTTGTCGTTGCTCAAAAGATCTGTTTTACCATCTCTGTTTTTAAGGATAACTTTAGATTCCCTGAGTTTTCCATTCCTTAAGTAAGTAATCTTTACTTCATCACCAGGATGATAAATTCCAATTCTAGCAATTAGTTCACTAACATTACTTACTGGAGTACCATCTACAGATTTGATGATGTCTCCTTCTTTTAAATCAATATTCTTTTTATCTTTCTTGTCGGCCATACCTAAAATATAAACCCCATTTAAGTTCTCTATTTTCTTTTCTTTTGCAAAGTCAGCATCTATATTTCGAATATTTACACCAATAAAGGCACGTTGTACATAGCCATACTTAATAAGATCATTAACTACTTTTTGTACAATGTTGGATGGAATTGCAAATGAATATCCCGTGTATGAACCCGTATTGGATTTAATTGCAGTATTAATTCCTACAAGTTCTCCATGCGTATTTACCAAAGCACCACCACTGTTGCCAGGATTCACTGCTGCATCGGTTTGAATAAAAGATTCAATAGAAGAAGTATTGGTTAGAGGGTCATTTCCAAGAATGTTAATATTTCGGCTTTTGGCAGAAACAATACCTGCTGTTACCGTAGAAGTGAGATTAAAAGGATTACCTACAGCTAAAACCCACTCTCCAATTCGTATGGCATCAGAATTTCCATAATTTATAAAATTCAAGTCTCTTTTAGCATCTATCTTTAAAACTGCTAAATCTGTAGTATAGTCATAACCTACTAATTCTGCATCATAACTTTTTTTGTCGTTTAAGGTAACTTTAATCTCATCGGCATTTTCAATAACGTGATTGTTGGTTACAATATATCCATTCTCTGAAATAATAACTCCTGAGCCCATGCCATTAATAGGTTGTATGTATTTTTGTTCATAACGACCATCACCGTTAAAAAAGAAACGAAAGGGATCGAAGGCTTCTCTTTTATACTCTTTTGTTCTTGTTACTTTAACGTGTACAACACCGTCAATGGAAGATTCTGCAGCTGCAGTAAAATCCATGTTGGCTGGAGGACTTAACAAATTAACCAGGTTATTACCAGAGGGCGCTTCATTAGAATAATGATGTTCATAAACTAAAGGAATCTCCGGCTCGAAAATTTTGTAAAGACTGATTGAAACTATCCCCCCCATAAGGGCGATCAAGAATCCGTAAAATACATTTCTTTTCATTTTATTATAATTTTGTGATTAACTTCGTTTTTTATATATCAACTTTAACGCCATTTTGGACTAAATGTTAAAATGACCGAGTTAAATTTTGTTAAGCGCATAAGCATAGTAAACAACGACTTAGATGAGGATTAAGTTTAGTAAATATCAAGGTACGGGTAATGATTTTATCATGATTGATGGTAGAACCCTAACTAAAAAATTATCTCTGGAAAAAATTCGGAAATTATGCCATAGAAGATTTGGAATTGGTGCCGATGGACTTATTATAGTTTTACCGCATGCCAGCTATGATTTTGAAATGGATTATTATAATGCCGATGGAAGTCAAAGTTTTTGTGGAAATGGAAGTCGCTGTGCTCAAGCTTTTGCAAAACAATTGGGAATGATAGGGGAGAAGTCTAAATTTTTAGCCATAGATGGAGTGCATTTTGGAGAATCAAGAGGAGAAAAATTTGCCACTAAAATGGGCGATGTTCTTCACATTGATCGTAGAGGACAAGATTATTTAATTCATACAGGTTCACCACATTATATACGATATATAGAAGAGGATGTAGACCATATAGACGTCTATACTTTAGGAGCTTCTATCCGCTACAATGAGGAATTTAAAAAAGAAGGCGTGAATGTCAATTTTGTATCTGAAGAAAAAGGAAACATCAAAGTTAGAACCTATGAACGGGGGGTGGAAAATGAAACCTATTCATGTGGTACAGGAGTAACTGCGGTAGCAATTAGTTTTGAAGAGAAAAATGCTCAAAATAGCCATTCTTGTCTACTTCAAACTAAAGGAGGAGATTTAAGGGTAGAGTATCGAAGAGAAAAGACAGGAAGTTATAAAGATATTTGGCTGATTGGTCCTGCTGAACTGGTTTTTTATGGTGAAGTTTCCTTGGATTAAAGCCATCTAATAATTCGTTTGAAATTTTCCTTTAAATATTTTCTTCTATGCTTACCAATAGTTTTATCTTTGCCCCATGCAAGAAAAAATTATCATTATAGATTTTGGATCTCAATTTACACAGCTTATCGGACGAAAGGTTAGAGAGTTAAATGTTTATTCAGAGATTCATCCTTACCATAATTTACCATCCATAGATAAGGAAGTTAAAGGTATCATTTTGTCTGGAAGTCCTTATTCTGTTCTAGATAAAAATGCTCCTAATTTTAATCTAAATAAATTAAATACCGATTCTCCAATTTTAGGAATTTGTTTTGGTGCACATAAAATAGCTCAACATCATGGAGTGGAAGTGCTTTCTTCAAATAAGATAGAATATGGGAAAACCAATTTGAGAACCCTAGATAACACCAATGCTTTAATGCAGAGTATTTCTAACAATACTCAGGTTTGGATGTCCTATAAAGCTTGCACTTCTAGTTCTGCAGAGGAGATTGATATCATTGCTTCTTCTGATGAGGTGGATGTAGCTGCTTTTCAAATCAAAGGACAACCACATTTTGGTTTACAGTTTCATCCGGAAGTATTTCATACCACTGAAGGTTTAAATATCCTAAAAAACTTTGTAGTAGATATTTGCGATTGCCATCAAAATTGGACTCCCAACGCCTTTACTCAACAAACTATAAAAACTTTAAAAGAACAAATCGGGAACGATAAGGTGATTTTAGGGCTTAGTGGAGGAGTAGATTCTACTGTAACAGCTGCTTTATTAAATCAAGCCATTGGTAATCAACTGTATTGTATATTTGTAGATAATGGACTTTTAAGAAAGAATGAGTTCAATAAGGTTTTAGAACAATATAAAAGTTTAGGATTAAGCATTAAGGGAGTAGATGCCAAGGAAAAGTTCATGTCTGCCCTCCAAGGAATAACAGATCCTGAAAAGAAACGAAAAGCTATTGGTAGGGTTTTTATAGAAGTGTTTGAAGAAGAAGCTCATTTGGTGAAGGATGTCAAGTGGTTGGGGCAAGGGACAATTTATCCTGATGTTATAGAGTCAGTTTCAGCAACAGGAAGTCCATCTTCTACTATAAAATCTCACCATAATGTAGGGGGATTACCTGACTTTATGAAATTAAAAGTAGTGGAACCTTTAAGGTTGTTGTTTAAAGATGAGGTGAGAAGAGTTGGAGAATCCTTAGGTTTGGATAAAAATTTAATTTGGAGACACCCATTTCCTGGGCCTGGCTTGGGAATTCGTATTTTAGGCGAAATAACAAAAGAAAAGGTACAGGTTTTGCAAGAAGCAGATCATATATTCATTGATGCATTGAGGAAAGAAGGTTTGTACGATAAGGTTTGGCAAGCCGGTGCGATTTTATTGCCTGTTCAATCGGTAGGCGTTATGGACGACAAAAGAACGTATGAAAGAGCGGTTGCATTAAGAGCGGTTCAATCTGTAGATGGAATGACTGCTGAGTGGTGTCATTTGCCCTATGATTTTTTAGCTAAAGTGTCTAATGCTATTATTCACCAAGTGAAAGGTATAAATAGAGTGGTATATGACATTAGTAGTAAACCACCAGCAACCATTGAGTGGGAATAAAATGGTTAAAGTTGTACCGGCATTATTATAAAAAATATCTAGAATGAATAGAATTTTTCCTTTCTTTTTTGCTTTCTCTCTTTTGGTTTCCTTAACTACCTATGCTCAAGAAAATCATGAATCTAGTGAGTTAAAAGTATATAACATTAACGGCAAAGAATATTACATCCATGTTGTTGAAAAGGGCAATACCTTATATTCTCTAAGTCGCTTGTATTCTGTTTCAATAGAAGTACTAGAAAAAGAAAACCCAAGAGTGACCACTTCTTTATCTATTGGTGATCGATTGATGATTCCCTTAAGTGAAGTAAAACGTAAAAACTTACAGGAAACGGTTGATATCGATGGGAATTATATCATCTACGAAGTTCAAAGGAAAAATACCTTATATTCTATTGCAAAGGAATATAATGTTGAGGTGAATGATATTATTGCTGCTAATCCCGAAGTGAAGGATGAAGGATTAAAAAGGAAAATGAAAATAAGGATTCCGGTTGCAAAAATTAAAGGAGATACCAATCAATTGGAATACATTACACCAGCGGCAAGTAACCCATACGTAACCCATTTGGTAAAGAAGAAGGAAACCTTATATTCTATATCTAAAGCTTATGAAGTAAGTGTTGATTCTATTGTAGCAGTTAATAAAGGATTACCTCAAGGTCTTAGAGAAGGAGAATTAATTAATTTACCACTGTTAAAGAATTATACAGACAGTTCTCAATTTTTTCGCTATGATAGCACTTTTATTAAACAAAAGTATAGAATATCATTATTGCTTCCTTTCTATGTGGATAAGTTAGAAAAAGCAAACGATACCACCTATAAAGAATCTGAAAAGATAAAAAAGGAGTTGTTTGCTCAAGCACAATATGGGGTGGAGTTTTATTTGGGGTTTAAAATGGCTGCTGACTCTTTAGCGGAATTAGGGATGAACATTGAATTAAATGTATTTGACACTGCTAAAGATACAGCTAAACTCAATACTATTTTTGCAGACACTTTGTTTGTTAAGTCTGACCTTATTGTTGGCCCATTGTATTTCGATGAGTTTATGAAAGTGGCTGATTTTGCCAAAAAAAATAAGATAAACATTGTCTCTCCCGTCAAACAAAGTAATAAAATTTTATTGGGCAATGAATATGTTAGTAAGACAATTTCTAGTAAGCCCGTTCTCTTAAAAAGTACCGGAAAATATATTGCTGATTCTCTAAGACATCACAATCTTATTATGGTTTATCCAAACAATGCTAAAGATCGAAGAAATGCTGAATTGCTTAAAAACTCTTTTGTTAATACAGTTAGGGAGTCCAAAGACACTCAACTTTTAAAATTACCTAAAGAAATTTATTGGAGTACTTCTCGTTTTGCAGAAATTAAATCCCATTTGGTAAAAGATCGACCTAACATTATTATAGCTCCTTCAGAAGATAAAGTATTTGTTACACAGTTCCTAAGCATGATGTATAGAGTAGGTGATTATGATGTCTCTGTAATAGGAATGGAAGATTGGGCAACATTTGACAACATTGACATTACCTATATGCAAGCCTTAAAGGTGCATTTAATGATGCCTTACTTTGTTAATTATGAGGACGATAAAGTACTGGCTTTCGAAAAGAAATTTTATGAGCAATACGATAAAATTCCAGAAAGATTTTCCTTTTTAGGCTATGATGTAGCATGGTATTATTTAAGTTTATTAAACAACTTTGGCTTAAACATTGATTATGCTCTACGAACATACCAATGTGAAATGTTGGCTCATAAGTTTGGTTTCTTTAAAACAGGCTTCGAGAGTGGGTATGAAAATCATTCTATTTATGTTATTCGATATACGGATTACACCATAGAACAATTACATTAAATTCATAAAAGAACCTATAATATTATAATCCAAATAATAATTGAAAGCAGCTTATTATATTTGCCTAATGCAAAAAATTAAATATTGCCTTTTTATTTTTTCCTTTTTGATTTTTATCACTTCTTGCAGTGATTATCAAAAGGTGTTAAAAAGTCCCAACCCAGAATATAAGTACGAAAGAGCGGTAGAATATTACGAAGCAGAGGAATATTATAAAGCTTTACCGTTATTAGATGAGTTGATTCCTCTTTATAAAGGGACAAACAAGGGAGAGAAAATTTACTTTTATTGGTGTTATACTAACTATCACTTAGATTATTTAATTACAGCATCTTATCATTTTAAAAAGTATGCTAAAACATATCCAAATAGCAAATTAGCTGAGGAAGCTTTATTTATGGGAGCTTATTGTAATTATATAGACTCTCCATCGCCAACCTTAGATCAAACGCCGACAGTTATGGCTATTAATGAATTGCAAATTTTTATTAATACTTTTCCTAAAAGTGAGTTGCTG
>CAZKFN010000011.1:0-43582 GCA_964552035.1 uncultured Flavobacteriales bacterium | reverse complement strand
GTGAGTAACACGTAGATAACCTACCTTAAACTCGAGGATAACTCTGGGAAACCGGGTAACATATTAGCCACATTCATAGAAGGAAGAAGTTGTTGTACCCCTCTTTCTCCCTCTTGAAGGAAAGTATTTCTAAGTAAATGATGCTCATACCCCAGTTTAAAATCAATCAACTCTTGATATTTCTTTAGTTTTGCAGCATGATATCCTCCTAGTGTTTTATGAAAATAGGCGGTTTCTGCATCCTCATCCATTTTTTTAATAGTATTAAACACCCTATAATGTGTTCCCCGCATCAATTGAATAAATTGGATATGTTGAATAATTGCTTGAGATAAGTTCCCTTTTTTCTGTCTTTCCTCAGCTATTTTATCATTAATAGCTTGAGCTATATTTGGATTATTTTCTAATTCTCTATCTAAAATAGCCTTATCCACAGGAGTAGCAGTATAGGGATGTTCTTTCATCTCCAAAGGCTCATAAGCTATATATTTATTAGGAGAGCCCGATAATGCTCCTGGGGTAGTAGCATTATTTACATATTGTTTATCAATTACCCATAAATCAATAATAGCTAGAGTACCAATACCCAAAATCATAATATTCTTATTGATTTTCTGCTTTAAGAAGAGTATAATAAACACTAGAGTAACTATTACAAAACCCAATGTTCTAATAATATCATCTCTGAAAATATCCATTCTATAATTTTTAATGCTTTCAAAACCAGCATAAATAATAGAATTATTATCAGGATTTTTAATTACCTGGTTATTTAGATGTTGAACTTCATCCTCGCTTAAGAAATCAAAGAAAGTGTCTGGAATTAACCAAAATAAAAGTAAGATTCCCCCAAAGACACTACTGATTATTAACAATCTCTTCTTTTGTTTTAACAGTTCTTCCCTATTTTGATAAAGTTTAGCTAAAAACAAGATGGCTAATGCAGGGAGCACCAATTCGACAATAACTAAAGTCATAGAAACTGCTCTAAACTTATTGTATAAGGGCACATAATCAATAAAAAAATCTGTGAAACTCATAAAGTTATGCCCCCAAGCAAGCAATAACGCTAGAATAGCAGCAAGGCCCATTCCAATAGTTAATCGGTCTTTGACAAAAAACAAAGCTAATAAAGCTAAAAAACAAATGATAGCACCCCCATACACTGGTCCTGAAGTAAAAGGTTGATTTCCCCAATAAGTGTTTACCAAAAATTGCTCATTTTGGTATTGTTCTACCATAAAGTTAAAAAACTGAGGATCTTCTTTTCTTATTCTTTGAACTTCATCATCATTGGCTAAAATTGCACCCGATTTCCCTCCCTTTACGTTGGGAAGCAGCAAAGAGAAACTTTCATCAATCCCTAAGCTCCAACGTGTTATATAATCCTTATCTAGCCCCGTACTTTTAATATGAGTATTAGAATCTCCAGAAGGGGTAATGGTCAATTCCGACAAACTTCGTGTAGAAGCTTTGGAGTATTCATAAGTTGTGAGCATATGACCCAAATTAGGGAGCACACCTAAAATTACGGCAATAATAACTATTCCTACTCTTTTAAGAAAAACAACTGCATCTCCATTTTTAAATTGATAAATCATTTCAACCAGACCTACAGCCAGTACTAAAAATAATAAGTAATAGGTAATTTGAAAGTGATTTCCAATAATTTCTAATCCAATAAACAAAGCAGTAACCAAGGCCCCGACCCAGACCCTACCCCGGAGAATACTTATTACACCACCGAGGACAGCAGGCATATAGGCAATTGCATAAGCTTTAGTATTATGTCCTGCTTCAATAATAACAATGAAATAAGAAGAAAAGGCAAAAGCAATTGCCCCTATGATGCTTAGCCAAGGATTAATCCTAAGGCATAAAAGAAAAATATAAAACCCAATCATGTATAAAATTAACAAGTTGATAGGGTGAGGAAAACCTAGTTGTAAAGTTTTGTGAACGTATCGAATAAGGTCTCCGCTATATTTAACAACAGTAATTTGATATGCGGGCATACCGCTAAACATATTACCTGTCCATAAAAGCTCTTCATTTAGGTCTTCATGATGACCTATAATTTCATGGGACATTCCACGATATTGTTTAATATCACCTTGTTTTAGCGCATAACCTTGTAAGGCAGGATAAAAATAAATTGAAGCTACTATTGCGAAAACTGGAAAGGCTATTAAATAAGGTCCAAACCTTTTAAGTAAAGTTGGTTTCATTCTTCTTTATCGTTTATTTCTTCATAATCAACATAATCGCCTAACTCATCAGAAGATTGGCGATTGTAGGGAGTTTTTTTTATGGTTACATTTCCTTCCTGATGTACTTTTTGGTGGGTATTACTCCCTTGATATTTATTCTTTTGACTATTTATTAATCGCTTCAATAAATAAGGACTCAAGTACCGAAATATAAATTTAATTCCATAATAAACAACAATAATAATTAAAATTGTTCGCAATAAGGATATTAAATCGGCTTGATGTACCATAATTATTTACTAAGATAAAGATTTCGTTCCTTATAGACCTCTCTAAAGAAACTATCTTTTAAATCTTTAATAAACCGTATAGCTTCCCCAGTAGATTTCATTTCTGGCCCCAATTCTTTATTAACATTCGGAAATTTATCAAAAGAGAATACTGGAATTTTGATAGCATATCCTTCCTTATGTGGATTAAAGTCAAAATCTTTTACCTTTTTCTCTCCTAACATAACCTTAGTAGCATAATTCACATAGGGTTCACGATATGACTTTGCAATAAAAGGCACCGTTCTAGAGGCTCTCGGATTGGCTTCAATAACATAAGTTTGTTCATCTTTTATTGCAAATTGTATATTGATTAGACCTTTAGTTTCTAGTGCTATAGCAATTTTATTGGTATAATCTATAATCTGTTTTAATACCTTATCACTTAAATTAAAAGTTGGCAATACCGCATAAGAGTCTCCAGAATGAATCCCTGCAGGTTCTATATGTTCCATTATTCCAATAATGTAGACATCCTCGCCATCACAAATTGCATCTGCCTCTGCTTCTATTGCACCCGAAAGGAATCGGTCTAAAAGCACTTTATTCCCAGGTAAATCACGCAAAATGTTTACCACATGCTCTTCCAGTTCTTTTTCATTTAAGACAATCTTCATACTTTGTCCCCCAAGAACATAAGAGGGTCTAACTAAAAGTGGAAACCCAATTTCTTTGCTTAATTCAATAGCCTCTTCTGCTGTTTCAATGGATCCGTATTTAGGGTAGAAAATATCATTCCCTTTTAGCAAATCAGAAAAGCTTCCTCTATCTTCTGCTAAGTCAAGTGCCTTATAGGATGTGCCAATTACTTTAATTCCATACCTATCAAGCTTTTCAGCTAATTTAAGGGCAGTTTGCCCACCCAGTTGTACAATGACCCCCTCTGGTTGTTCGTGTTGAATAATGTCATAAATATGTTCCCAAAATACGGGTTCAAAATACAATTTATCTGCTGTCCCAAAATCGGTTGAGACTGTTTCTGGGTTACAGTTAATCATAATCGTTTCATAACCGCATTCTTTAGCAGCTAATATCCCATGGACACAGCAATAATCAAATTCAATCCCTTGCCCTATTCGATTGGGTCCTGAACCCAGTACGATAATTTTTTTCTTATCGGTAACAATTGATTCATTTTCTACTTCAAAGGTACTGTAGTAATAAGGTGTTTCTGCAGCAAATTCTCCTGCACAAGAATCGACAATTTTATATACTCTTTTAATTCCTAACTCTTCTCTTTTGGCATATATTTCACTTTCCAAGCAGTTCAGCAAGTGCGCTATTTGTCGATCAGCATAGCCTTTTTGTTTTGCTTCCAAAAACAATTCTTTGGGAAAGGTTTTTAAATTAAAGTTTTGGATTTCATTCTCAAGACTAACCAATTCCTCAATTTGTTTTAAATACCATTTATCAATCAAGGTAGCTTCCTGAATAGTAGACAATGGAATTCCAAGTTTTATACCATCATAAATGTGAAATAATCGATCCCATGAAGGATTTCTTAGACTCTTTAAAATCCTATCTTGATCTCTAAGTTCTTTGCCATCAGCACCCAAGCCATTTCTGCCGATTTCTAGAGATTGACATGCTTTTTGTAATGCTTCTTGAAAAGATCTACCAATACCCATTACCTCACCGACAGATTTCATTTGCAACCCTAATTCTTTTTCAGGGCTATCAAACTTATCGAAATTCCAACGAGGGATTTTCACAATTACGTAATCTAATGCTGGTTCAAAATAAGCTGAAGTATCTCCTGTTATAGGGTTTTTTAATTCATCTAAATGATAACCTATGGCCAATTTAGCTGCAATTTTAGCAATTGGATAACCTGTGGCTTTTGAAGCCAAGGCCGAAGATCTAGAAACTCTAGGATTAATCTCAATTGCTATAATCTCTTCTTTTTCATCGTTACTCACTGCAAATTGTATGTTACATCCACCTGCAAAATCACCAATAGAACGCATCATTTTAATAGCCATATCACGCATACGTTGATAGGTTTTATCAGACAATGTCATTGCTGGAGCAACAGTAATGGAATCTCCTGTATGGATGCCCATTGGATCCATATTTTCAATACAGCAAACAATAATCACATTGTCATTTGAATCCCTCAATAATTCCAATTCTATTTCTTTCCAACCTAAGACGGCCTTATCAATCATCACCTCGTGAATAGGGGAAATATGAAGACCTCTTGTTAGTTTTTCGTCAAACTCTTCTGGAGTATGTACAAAAGAGGCCCCAGACCCACCGAGAGTATATGAAGCTCTTATCACCAAAGGGAAACCAATTTCTTGTGCAAACTTTTTCCCTTCTAGGAAAGAATTTGCAATTCTAGACGGAGCAACTCCAACACCAATATCTATCATTAATTGTCGAAAATCTTCTCTATCTTCAGTAACGTTAATAGCTTCAATATCTACACCTATCATTTCCACATCATACTTCTCCCATATCCCTAACTCATCGCATTTAATAGCAAGATTTAAAGCCGTTTGTCCTCCCATTGTAGGAAGAACAGTATCAATATCGGAGTGGTTCTTTAAAATCTTTTCGATGTATTCGGGCTCTAGAGGCTCCAAATAGATGTTATCAGCAATTACAGGATCCGTCATAATGGTTGCAGGGTTAGAGTTTATCAAACTAACTTTAATTCCCTCCTCTCTTAAAGATCTTGCAGCTTGTGAACCAGAATAATCAAATTCACAAGCTTGACCAATAACTATTGGACCACTGCCAATAATAAGTGTATGTTTTATATCTTCTCTCTTCGGCATAAATCAGGTGTTTTTTATACAGCGAAATTACATTAGAATAAGACAAATATGAAATCAAATGAATCCTATTTATACAATATTTAATAACAGTTTTAGATAATAGCTTAACTGATAAAAATGTAGAAACAAAAACCGCCTTAAAGGGAAATTTAAGGCGGCTTTTTAGAATTAAAACTTTTTTAGTGTTTTATAAACTTAGTACTCGACATTATTCCAGCTTGAATCGTTCTAAGAATATAAGTTCCCCTATTTAACTCCTGTAAGTTAAGCTTTACGTTATTCTTTCCTGTTTTAAGCCCACCAACATTAAGCGTTTTAATTAACTTTCCTTGAATGTTAAAAATTTGAACTTCTAATTCTTCTTTGGCATTTTCAACACTCAGCACTACAGTTGCGTAATTATCTACTGGGTTGGGATAAACTAAAATTTCACTTTTCGATGAATTAGAGGAATTTTCTCCTCCCATTGAATGCTTATTAAGTCCAACAAACACATCACTCATGAATGCCCCTCTACCATGAGTAGCTGCATAAATTTGCCCATCATTTGAAGCCTTTGTATAATTGTGTCTCATTTGAACTAAGTCAAACACTGGAATTTCACCAATTCCTTCACTTTCATTAGTCCAGTTTACAGTAGAAGCATCGGCTGCAAAAGCATTATCGGTTCCAAACACACCCAACTCTGTTCCTATTAAAACTCTATTTCGGTCATTTTTATCTAACAAAACTGCATAAGCAGGTGCACGTGGTAATCCTGTATTTCCAGAACCTGTAATGGATTCAAATGTATTAAACTCGTCCATTGCTGTAGTACCAATTGTCGTCCTACTAATATGCCCCATGCCACCATAATTCCCTAATGCAACAACGACATTGTCAGCGTTATTGGGATCTACAGAAATTGACGTTACAGCTTGGTTTGGAAAATCTCCAATTTTATGGCATTTTCCAGCAAGTACTCCATTTATAACATCCTCTAAGCCCTGGCCATCAGAAGCATCCATATTTGTCAAAACGCTATCAATATCAGATATTCTATATACTTTACCTCCAATAAAGTCAACAGTTGCAACAAACAAGTGATTTCCGTCAGAACTAAACTCCATATCTAATATATCGCCGCTAATTGATGAAGGAGTAGAAGAAGCCCCACCAATCATAAACCATTTTATATCTGTAGTACCTTTTAAAAGGTCACGACTAATAAAAATATTTCTTTCATTTCTATCAACATTTGACCCACCTCTTCCTGGCCAGTTGGCAGTAGCAAAAATACTTTGAACTTTATCTTGTAATTTTAAGGTATATCTAAAATTAATAAATGCATTTTCTACCAATACATATACTTCACCACTTTGTGCTGCTGTTTTAAAAGTATCAACAATAATTGTTATCATACTATCTGTTGCAACCGAAGACAGCCCAAGCAACCCATTTTCATAGCTCAATTCATCTCCATAATTAAAGTTTAAATTCACGGAATTTGGATTGGCTCTTCTCGAAATGTTAATGGTTTTATTTGAGATATTCACTTCTATAGTATCAAAATTCATGATAATAGTATTCCCATCCGCTAATAAGAAAGTATCTAATGTTCCTGAAGAACCAGAAATGGTATCTATAGGGTAAATATCAGTATCAATGGTATCTGTTTGCTCATATCTATTGTTGTTTCCTTCAAAGGCAAACTCTGTTCCGCTTACAAAAGGAGGTAATTCAAGCGATTCTATTACAAATTCTACAGAATCCGAAGAACCTTCATGATTAAAGGATTCCCATAATGTTGAAGTAGAATAGAAGTACGGTGTACAACCTCCCGCTCCTGCACATAAACCACCTAGAAAATTATTAGTATTATAAATCTCTGCTTCAGAATAATTTGAACTACTAGGAGATGTACCAATACCTTGAATTCTTCTAATTCTATTATGAGATTTTGAAGCAAAGCCCAACTGAGGATTAATACTAGAAAGCTGGCAATCAAAAGCATGATCATCCATTAAAACATTATTACCATATACTTGGTAAGCAGGATTTCCAACAGTGTTTTTTAAATTTAAAATATGTGTCCCATTATCATGCGAACCAGCGATAACCACACCCTTTGAATTAACGTCGATGCTATAATACTGTGTTGTATTATACATGTGATTTACCAACTTATAGGTAGGTTCTTCATTGTTAAAGTTTTCTGTTTTAGATATTCCGCCATTAGTTGTAATATAAGCAACATCCGAGTTCCTTGGATCCCATACAATGTTGTGTTTCCCAGAATGTAGATAATTTGGAAAGGGTTCATCAGAAGTGCTAAATTGTAGAGGAAAATCTACTCTTGTCCAAGAACCATTAGATACATCTGGATCTTTAGAACTTTGTTCCCAGCGATAAAGAGCATCGCCTCCAACCAATATTTTCCCAGCATCGTCTGGATAAACAGCTAAAGTATTAGCCCAATGCCCAGTACATCCTAATCCGTCTAAAGTAGCATACATATCACTAACATTAGGTGCTCCTTGGCGAATAATTTCCCAATTTTCTCCTCCATCTTGTGAACGGTAAATTCCAACCAAACAATTATTACCTATTGGTGGTAAATTGTTGGGATTTACAGCACCCCAGCCTGCTGTAATCGCAGCATAAGCAATATTGTCATCACTTGGAGCAATAGCCACCTCAATTCTTCCATACCCAAATCCTGTATAAGAAGAATATAGGAGAGCAGGAGTAGTTTCCACAAAGTTGGCATCTCCACTTTTAGAAAGGAAAATCTTACCTTTAAAGGTTACTAATACTTTTCCATTTTCACTAACTTCAATGTCATTGCAAGCAGAAGTTGAAGAAATAGGATCTGATTCATTAACTAAGTCACCATTGTCATCAATTTCCAAGATTCTAAAACCGTTATTCATACCTACATATAACTTATTGGCATCTGTTGGAGAAGCTACTACTTTACTTATTGTAGAATAATCTTCACTTATATCAGCAGAAAGAGGTCCTTTAATTAACTTAAAATTCCCTTCTCCCGTTAGTTTATACACTCCAGTACCTATAAAAAAAACATCTCTTTCTGTTTTATTCACAGGATTCTCAAAATGCCCTCCAGTACCTACATAAAAGTTTCCATCCTTATCTTGAGTAATGGATGAAATATTGCTAACTGAGAAAGCAGGGTCATAAGGTTCCCAACTTTTAGCTCCATCGAAAGATTCATATATCCCTCCAGAGGCAGCACCTGCTAGAATATGGTCAGGATCATTTTTATCTACTATTATAGCTCTGGTTCTTCCTCCAAAGTTATCCGGGCCAATAAAAGACCAACTAATATCTAACGATGCTTTCGATTTCGGCATCCTATTAGCTTGCTTTACGGCTTCGAAATATTCTTCTGGTGAGATCGTACCAGTTTCCATATTAGCTTTTATGGTTCTAATATACTCTAGATATTCATCTGCTGGAGACAATTCACCCAAAACAGTTTTTCTAGGATAGTACGTTGAGTTTTTTGAACTCATTAGAACAAAGGCTCCTACTATTAAAACTAAAACAGGAAGCGTCAAAAGTGTAAACCTTTTGATTTTCATACAATTACAATTTTAAGTTAAACTATACTAAGAACGGACAATTTACGAATTATATTAAATAGCTGTATAATTTATTCAAAATGTTTTTTTATTTATTATCTACAAACAAGAAACACGAGGTATTAACGGCAAAACTATCTCAGATCTCTACTCCCAAACATATAGGAAACATAGAGATTTAAATAAAATTGACGATTGGAGGTAAAGGCCATAATTGGAACTTTTTTAGTATATAAATCTGCCATCAAACCGACTTCTAATGCTCTCAAATCTTCTTGAGCGACCCCATAATCAAATTGTAAACCAGCTTTTACGAATGCTCCGGGATAAAGTTTAATTTCCTCAAAGCCATTTAAAAAAGAAGCTCTCCCATATATCTGACCTTGATCATGAACCTCAGGATCGTATTTTTCTCTTACAATTATTCGAGTTCCTGCGTTATCCATCCTTTCAATATTTAAATAGACAGGTTTTACCAAACCTAAAGAAGGTCCAAATTGTGTAACATAAGTAATAGAAACTCCTTTTAAAGACTGCTTAGGAACAAATTCCTTATGAAAGCCAATTGTTGGCCGAATGACATACAAAGAATTTTTTTTCCCAAAAATATATCCTCTCAAATTATCTTCTAAAGGATTAACACTTCTAATTTCCTTGGGGTGCTTAATATTACCCACTTCAATCTCATATACCCTTTTCGTAAAACCTGTTAGGTATTTCCCGTATCTAAAAAAGGCATGAAATCCATTGGTATGCATTCCTATCCCCCCTGAACGCTCAGAGGAGAAAGCTGTTGTCCTTTCCTCAAATGTAGTTTCTTGAGCAAAGGCGGTTGTTTTAAAAAACACTCCCAAAACAAGAAGTAAAATGATATATTGGACGACTTTCAAATGAATGGATTTTCAACAAATTTAATCAATCCTTTACGATAAAAAAGAAGATCTGATTAATTAAGTAGATAAAATCTCTGCCACTTTTGAAGGGTTGATTGCAACATGAGAAGCTTGATAGACTACTTCACCATTCTTAACAACTATTAATTGTGGAGATTGATGAATAACCCCTAGCCTTTCAGCTATAAGATTACTGATATCTCTATGTGCTAAAAGATCTAAATAATAAATTGCCGTTGTTGGATTTTCTTGTTCCCAAGTTGCCTCTACTCTATTCTTTGCAGCACTACTAATAGGGCAACGAGTAGAATGCTTAAAAATAGCGTAAGTAGATAGAGAACCTTGTTGACTTAACTTCTCAAAGTCAGCAACATCCTCCAATAAGTTCCAATTCATGATGTAATTCTAACTTAAGAGGGGTTCTGTATATTCTCAATATCAGCCTGACTATACGCTGCACAACGCTGTTGACTTCTACAAGAAGAAAGAGTTAACGCAAATGCAAAAAGGACCAAAAGCCCTATTGATATCTTTTTCATTGGATTCTGATTTCATTCTAAATGCAGTGCAAATATATAAATAATTAATCAACCTTCTCTTCATTCTTAAGTTAGTTTTTTAGAATAGTTTTCAACAAACCAATTACTTTCAACCTCTAGTCGTCTTAAAACACTACATCTAACTAATACCTATTCTGAATAATATATATTTTAACTCCAAAGAATCTATTTTAATTTTATGCTATAGTTTTGCTTGAATAAAATAATTTTACCGTATAATGAGTTAGAGATAGACCCATGTTTAAACAAACCCTTCTATTTAGCATTTCTTTTCTAGTTATTCTTTCCCTTTTGGCACAAAATGCAGATAGGAAAAAGCTAAGAATCTATGGTCTGGAAGGTGTTACAATTGAACACAATTCTTTTATCAGCGACAGTCTTCTTGCTTTAAGTGAAAAGAACATTATCCTCCAACAATTATATGAGCTTTCTTATTTGGCAGCAAGTTTTGATAGCCTTAAAGTGACTCTTGAAGAAATAGAGCTTTACTTTACTAAGGGAGAAGAATATAAATGGCTCCACTTAAAAGCAGGCAACCTCCCTCCTAACATTATTTCAAGGGTTGATATTCAGAATAGAATTTTTTACAATCAAACTTTTAACAAACATCAGCTTACTGAACTCTATAAAAGAGCGATACAACATTTTGAAAACAACGGCTACCCTTTTGCTTCTATAGGTATGGACAGTATAGAAATTAATGAAAGACAGGCTATCTCTGCTGTGTTGACTTTAGACAAAGGCCCTTTTTATCAATTTGACAGCATTGAAGTTGTGGGTGACATTGGAGTTTCTGAACGTTACATTCTCAACAGTCTTAGTTTAAAACTAGGAAAACCTTATGTAGAAAGTAAATTTAAAAACATAACCTCTAGAATACAGGAAATACCTTTTTTAGAAGAAGAAAAAATTCACGAAGTGCAGTTTTTTGAAAAGTCAGTAAAATTAATACTCTACCTTAAAAAGAAAAAAGCCAGTCGGTTTGATGGTATTGTCGGATTAATGACCAATGAAGCAGATGGAAGTATTAGCGTTACAGGTGATGTCAATCTCCAATTGATTAATGCTTTTAACAGAGGAGAACAATTAAGTTTAAGTTGGGAAAAAATGAGGGAAAATTCACAAGAACTGACCATTGATTTTAAGCTTCCATACTTATTTAGCAGCCCTTTTGGTTTGGATTATCAATTTGATCTTTATAAGGAGGATACAACTTTTTTAGATTTAAAAAATAAAATTGGTGTGAATTATATTTTTAGCGGCGAGGAAAGCATTATTTTCTTTGTTGCCAACAGGCAATCCTCTCTACTTTCAAAAAATCAATACCTCAACAGTGCTACAACTCAGCTCCCTCCTTTTGCCGATATCAGCACTACACAATTTGGGATTCGTTATTTATTGCAAAGATTAGACTACAGTTATAATCCACAACGTGGTTTTAGATTGCAGCCTACTTTTGCAGTGGGTCAAAAGAAAGCTAAAAAAATACTAGCTCTAGAAGAACAATACCCCAACATATATAGTGGGTTTAAAGAAAACAGCAATCAGTATGATGGAGAAGTATTACTTAACTTATACATACCTATAGGAAAACGCTCTACCATTATGCTTGCCAACCAATCTGCTAGTACTTATGCAGATGTCCTATTTACCAACGAACTTTTTAGAATTGGAGGTTTAAAAACCCTTAGAGGATTTGATGAACGCTCCATTCGAGCTTCTACCTATTCCATTTTTACTTTAGAATACAGGTTTTTACTAGATAGAAATTCCTACTTGTCTGTATTTTCTGATGGGGGTTTTTATGAAGCTAAGCACAAAGACGGTTATGTGAAAGATATACCTTATGGAATAGGTGCTGGAATTAACTTTGAGACTGGCGTTGGTATATTTTCCTTTAACTATGCTGTTGGTAAACAGTTTGACAACCCTATTGAGATTCGTTCAGCTAAAATACATTTTGGATATACCAGCATCTTTTAATCTACTTTTGCATTTTAAAAAAGAAAGCGACAACTTTATTAATTTAGCGAAGAATATAAAGCCGTTAAATCAAACTAAAGAATCAAATCTAAAATTCAACAAATAATGTTCAGCCCTAAAGGAGTTAAACTAATTTACTTTATCTTAATATTATCCTTCTTTAGTGCTTGCAGTGTACAACAAAGTAGCAGATACGACTATCGTTATTTATATGATGAGTCTCAAAAGTTAATTAAACCTTCATTTAAAATTTTTCACCATAGTGAAGATAGTTCTACTCTATTTTTTGAAATTAACAGCAACGACATACTTTATGGCAAACTTGGTAGAGATACTGTTCTTTCTGCAAGGATTTTAGGGAAATATATATTATACGACGAGGAAGGAGAAAAAATTATCGATAGTGCTACGGTGTCCTTCTTTAATTCCAATGAGCACAATGAGAGTTATTCTCTTCAGTCTTTTTTTAAGATTGCTGTACCTCAAGGAAAAGCAATGCCTTTAGAGGTTCGATTTAGAGATGAGTACAGAGATTTAAATGTAGTGAATTACCTGTGGATTGACAAAAGAAAAAATGGCAATCCTCAGTTTTATCTTTTAAAAGACCAAGAAAAGGTGCTCTTCAACGATAGGATTGAGCAAGAAGATAGTGTCCAACTATATAAAAGTCCGCTTTTACCTGAAGGCCCCTATCTTTTAAAATACTCCTCCACTTCTTTTGAAATGACTAGTCCCCCTTTTTCTTCTAACTCCTTAGTTGAAACCCATATTGACATAGACAGCAGTCAAGAAGTTTATTTTATTAAGGATAGCCTACAACTTACAAACTTTTCTACACATAATGGTATTCAACCACTAAATGGGGATTTTGAAACTTATTATATTCATCATTATTATAGAGGTTTCCCAGAATTAACCCAACATGAGCAAATGCTTGAACCTTTGCGTTATATTTCCACCAATCAGGAGTACAATGCTTTGATAGAAGCCATCGATAAAAAAGAAGCGGTTGATGCATTTTGGCTTAAAGTAGGTGGTTCTGAAACCAGTGCTAAAA
Organism: uncultured Flavobacteriales bacterium; assembly: GCA_964552035.1. Taxonomy (GTDB): domain Bacteria; phylum Bacteroidota; class Bacteroidia; order Flavobacteriales_E; family Vicingaceae; genus CAZKFN01. Next base: position 30,180 of record CAZKFN010000011.1, on the reverse strand, counting down.
AAATGCTCAAAGAATTTTACCAAAGGGTAATTACAGCCAATCGGTTTTTTAGTGATTACAAAGAAGGTTGGAAAACAGATCGAGGTATTATTTATATCGTCTATGGGAAGCCCAATACAGTTTATAAAACTTTAAACATGGAACGCTGGGTATATGGAGATGAAAGCAGTCTTCTCTCCATTAGCTTTGAGTTTTACAATAGAAAACATGAATTTGGAGAAAATTATTTCCAAATGATAAGAAGCGAAGAATATAAAAACAATTGGTATAGAATGGTCGACAATTGGAGACAAAGCAGATAAAAAAAATGGCAAAAGAAGAATACATATTTGGAATGCACCCCGTTATGGAGGCAATTAAATCCCAAAAGGATATTGACAAGGTATTTATACAATCGGATTTAAGAGGTCCAAACGTCACTTCACTCCGCAAACTCTTAAAGGAGTATAAAGTTAGCAGTCAAAATTTACCTTTAGGGAGAATGAATCATTTGTATAAAAAAAATCATCAGGGAGTAGTCGCTTTTTTGTCACCCATACAATTCCAACCCTATCAAGAAGTTCTCGCCAAAGCCTTTGAAAAAGGAAAGGCTCCTGTTGTTTTAATTTTAGACCGCATTAGTGATGTAGGAAACTTTGGAGCCATCTGTAGAACTGCAGAATGCCTTGGGGTGGATAGCATTATTATTCCTGTTAAAGGCTCTGCACAAATCAATGCCGAAGCCATCAAAAGATCTTCGGGTGCATTGCTGAGGGTTAATGTTTCTAGAGAAAGAGACTTGACAGCTGTTGCAAATAATTTAAAAGAATATGGTTTACAAATTATTGCCTGTTCCGAAAAAACAGATTTATCTATCTCTAAAGGAGAATACAAACTACCTACTGCTATTATTATGGGCTCAGAAGAAAACGGAATCAATAGTGAGCTACTTAAAGTAGCCGATAAACACTTAAAAATTCCAATGCTTGGAAGTATTACTTCTTTAAATGTTTCCGTATCGACGGGAATTATATTATATGAATTAGTCCGACAGCGCTCATGAAATGAAGAGAAGTGAAGACATAGGATTATTGGTAATTCTAGCCCTTGCAACAGTTTTAAGGTTATGGGGATTTTCGGAATGGTCATTAAGTAATGATGAACTTTCAGCTATCCACAGATTAAATGTCAACGGACTTGGGGAATTATTCTCTACCTCTATAAAAATAGATGGACATCCAGCAGTAACACAATTGTTTCTTTATTTATGGACGGGATTATTCGGGAAATCTGTCTTTGCTATTCGATTGCCTTTTATCCTTATGAGCAGTGCAGGAATCTATTTTTTTTATAAAACTGCAGCACTTTGGTTCAATTCTAAAGCTGCACTTTTGGGTACAACTGTATTAGCTTTATCACAATACTTTATTCTCTTTGGATCCATTGCTAGACCCTATTCCGTAGGCTTTTTTTTTCTTGCACTCTATAGTTTTTACTGGAGTAAATTCCTAGTTCAAAAAGAAGACTCTAACAAAAACATACTTCTGAGTACGCTTATAGCTCCCCTGGCTATTATGACTCATTACTTTACCTCTATTAGTATAGTTTTAGAATTGACAATAGGATTTTTCTATCTTCTACAACGTAAAAGCCAGCTTAAAAAATACCTGCTTTCTCTCTTGGGAATTATATTGCTATGCCTTCCTCATTTAAAAATAACCTTATATCAATTTTCTTTAAAAGGTCTTGAATGGTTGCCTTTGGCAGATGAAAAGTTTTTTAACCTTATTGTTCCTAGAATTTTTAACGATTCTTTTCTCTGGATGATTTTTTATTTCACTTTACCTTTTTATTTTATTCTTAGAAAAAGAGCCAACATTCAACTTAAAAAACAACTTATATTTATCAGTTTAACTCTACTTCCCATACTGATAGGTTACTATTATTCTTATTACAGAAGTCCTGTTTTACATTTTGCGGTATTGTATTTTTGTCTTCCTTTCCTTCCCTACTTCATTGCCTCGTTTATCCCAAAGGATATGAAAAATCTAAGTTTTCAATTCTTTTTTTATGGAAGTATTGTTTTAGGGTTAGTTAGTCTAAATTTTTCAGAAGGATATAGGGGGAATAATAAGCAATTTGCTAATTTCAAAGGTATTGTAGAAGAAGTCATTCAATTGGATAAGGAAAAGGGAGAAGAGGGAATTCTTCACTTGGTCAATGTCAACCACAAAGATTATTTAAAGTTTTACATAGAAGATTTAGCAGAGGGTTTTGAGTATGATTACAATCAATTTACCACTACTCAAGATATGGTTCAAGTTATGCAACTAATAGACACCACTCAAGCCAAGTATATTAGCGTTTCATATGCATTAAGAACTGTGCCTGTTGAGATTCATGAATACCTCAAAAGCAACTTTGGGGGAGAGGTTTATAGAAAGTTATTCTTTAATTCTGGAGTTATTTTATATCAAAGAAGTGAACAAGAAAGAACGGTAGGTTATGAATCGGTTTTTACAAAAGAAAATTACAACAACTTTTATTACAACGGTAAAACCCTACTGGATAGCATCAACCAAACCGAAGTGCTTAAAATTAATTCAACCGACACTTTTCCTGTTGGCTTTTATACAAAAGTTGCCGACATTCTTACCGAAAATGACTCATGGATTAACATTCACTTTCAACTTCAAAGTGAGCAAAGTTTAACAGCATTGATTGTTGTTGAAATTAAAAAAGATGATCAAACTACTTCTTGGAGTTCATACCCTATAACAGATTTCTTTAAAAAAGGGAAAAAGTATTCTACTTATAAAAGCATAAGGATTCCCAATTCTATTAACAAAGACAATCAACTAAACATTTACATTTGGAATTTAAACGGAGAGGAATTTCTGCTTTATAATTTTAGCATTCGTACTTTTGTTGATAGTGATTATAGCTATCTTGATGCTTTTTAATTCAGCTTATGTTTTATTCTATTTTGCAGTTGATATTGAGAAAGAGCCTTGCTCTACATTATCATAGAATTGAGCAACTTAACGCTGATTCACTCCCACAAAAAGGCCCTTTAATTATTGCTACTAATCATCCTAACACTTTTTTAGATGCAATAGTAATTGCAGCATACATTCATAGACCCCTACACTTTTTATCTAAAGGAGAGGCGCATTCTAAAGTATGGATAGATGTTTTGCTTAAGTCTTTTAACCTTATTCCTATTTATAAAATTTCTAAGAAAGTTGATCTTTATAACAAAAACCAAAATGCGTTTAAGAAATGCTATGAAATTTTTGATAAAGGAGGTGCTATTCTGATTTTTCCAGAAGGGAGAAGCATTCCAGAAAAAAAGATTCAATCTTTTAAAAAAAGCTTAGCCCATATAGCCCTGGGATACATCGACAAACAAGACTCCAACACCAAACTCCCACTCCTACCCATAGGAATCAACTATTCTCAAGTCAACACTTTTAATAGCGACATCCAACTCAGCTTTGGCGCCCCCATTCTCGTCAATCCTTGGGGCAATGATTATGTTAAAAATCAAAATCAAACTTTTGCAGAGTTTAATCAAGTCTTATCTGAAAAATTACGAAGTCATGTTATTGAAATAGACCAAGAAGATGAACAACTTTTTGATTATTTATGTCATACATTTATAAAGGGTCCAAATACATTTTACAAAAAATTCCAATTGTCACTTAAATTAAACGAGCTTAAAACTGAACATGCTGAACCTTACCATAAGCTTGACAATTTATTTAGAAAAGTAAAAAGAACGACATCTGCTTACCAATTAAATTACAAAGGCTTTGGGAATAAAATTGATTTTAAGGAAATTCTCTTAAACTTATTGCTCCTTCCTTTCAGTTTATTGGGATTAATTTTTTGCACCTGGCCTTATGTACTTGCAAAAATGATAAGTAAAAGAGCAGCAAAGCAATATCCAGAATATACTTTAGCTCTAAGGTTTGCAATAACGACATTCACTGCTTTTCTTTACGTTATATTCGCAACTCTTTTTCTCTCTATCTATGTAAATTGGTGGATGCTCCTCATCCCTTTTGTTTTTTTTATTAGTTTAATTTCTTTTAAGAAACTAGCTGTTTTTTCCAATGAATTATTGTTGCAATGGAGAGTTAAAAAACTAAAGGTTCATAAAATTGAATTTAAGCAATTAATGAAAGCTATAGAAGGAATTGATTTCTTGGCAAAGGAGTTCTTATTTGTTACAAGAACTTAGAAGTTTTGGTATAAGTTAAGTCCCTTATTTACTGTCATCTTAAAATAGCTCTCCACACAAGCAAATTAGATATCTTACTCTAAATCTAATGTTTTCTTAATGATATTTAACTTCTAAGCTGTTTTGAGAACTATCTTTATATTATCTTTGCAAATATCTAAATTGAAAAATTATACAATGAAAAAGGTTTCTCTTCTGATAGCTGGTTTAATACTTGCTTTTATGCCTCTTCATGCTGATGAAGGCATGTGGCTTCCAATGTTAATTAAACGTTTAAACTATGTTGATCTTCAAAAGCAAGGTCTGCATTTAACTCCTGAAGAAATATACAGTGTAAATAATGCCAGTTTAAAAGATGCAATTGTTCGTCTTGGAGGTGGTTTTTGTACAGGTGAAATTATTTCAGACCAAGGCTTGTTGCTAACTAACCACCACTGTGGGTATGGTGCTATTCAAGCTTTAAGTTCAGAGAAAAATAACTATTTAAGAGATGGTTTTTGGGCTGCAGACCATTCTGAAGAACTTTTTGCAGATTTTTCCGTATCCTTTTTAGTGAGCATAGAAGATGTAAGCGATGTAGTTAATGCTGAATTAAATGAAGAAATGAGTCTTCAAGAGCGAAGCAAAGCCATTAAAGAAATCAGCGATTCTCTAGAAACTTTAGCAGTTGGTGAGACAGATTACTCTGCTGTTGTTAAAAGCTTTTACAATGGAAATGAGTTTTATTTATTTGTTTATGAAACTTTCCCAGATGTTCGATTGGTGGGAACACCTCCCAATTCAATTGGTAAATTTGGAGGAGACACTGATAACTGGATTTGGCCCAGACAAACTGGCGATTTTGCTATGTTTAGAGTTTATGCCGACAAAGACAATAAGCCTGCTGAATACAGTAAAGACAATCAACCTTATAAACCAAAACACAGCTTGCCAATTTCTTTAAAAGGAATTGAAGAGGGAGATTTCGCTATGATTTTTGGATATCCCGGCTCTACAGATCGATACTTAACTTCTCATGGAGTTGAATTTGAATTGGATATTCGTCAACCTTCTATCGTTAAGCTAAGAAGAGATGCATTGGATGTGTATGAAAGAGAAATGAACAAAAGTGAAAAGGTTCGCCTTCAATATGCTTCCAAGCATGCGAGTATTAGTAATTATTGGAAATACTTTACTGGTCAGCAAGCAGGTTTAAAACGCTTAAAAGTATACGACCAAAAGAAAGCCATTGAAAATGATTTAAGTCAATGGATTGAGGCCGATTCAAAAAGAACTGAAGAGTATGGAGATGTGCTTCAAGGGTTTGTGGAGGGATATAACAATCTTAAAGATGCAAATCTTGCTCGAATATACATTAATGAGGCGCTATTTAGAATTGAAGCTATAGGCTTTTCAAGACAATTTTCTGCTTTAAAAGGACTACTTGAAGCGAAAGATACAGATCAGGATAAAATAGATGAAACGGTTGAAGCACTTAAAGCTTTTACGGCAAAACATTTTAAAAACTACAGTAAAGTTATTGACAAGGATGTTTTTGCTGCAATGGTAAAAGCTTATTATGAAGACTTGCCTAAAAGTATGTTATCTGAAGATTTTAAAAAGTTAAACAAAAAATACAAAGGGAATTACACTAAAATGGCAAAGCAATATTTTAGTAAGTCAATTTTTGTAGATGAAAATAAAGTGATGAACTTTTTAAACAGTCCCAAAGCAAGCGTGATAAACAAGGATCCCATTTATCAATTAATGAAAACCAACCTGAATTATTACTTTGAGCATGTATCTCCTTTAATTCAAGAAGAGAATAACGGTATGGAACGCTCTAAACGTTTATTTGTAAAGGCTCTTAGAGAGATGAACCCAGACAAACTTTATGCTGCCGATGCCAACTCTACTATGCGTTTTACCCATGGACAGGTTAAATCTTATGACCCTAAAGACGGAGTTAGTTATCATGTTCACACTACTGCAAAAGGGATTTTAGAAAAAGAAAATCCTGAAGATTATGAATTTATTGTTCCAGAAAAATTAAAAGAGCTGATTCTTAAAAAAGATTACGGTCAATATGCAGACAAGAATGGTGATTTAGCAATTAATTTTATTTCCAACAATGACATTACTGGAGGAAACTCTGGAAGCCCAGTTATTAACGGCAATGGTGAACTTATAGGAATTGCATTTGATGGAAACTGGGAAGCCATGAGTGGGGATATCGCATTTGAGCATGATTTACAAAGAACGATTAGTGTAGATATTCGCTATGTGCTGTTTGTGATTGACAAGTTTGCTGGAGCTTCTCACCTAGTGGATGAAATGAAGCTAGTAAAAGAATAACATCTTTAAGGAGTGATAAACTAAAAACTAAGTTATTTCTAGTTTATTCTTTCTAATTAAATTATAACCTAGGTTAATATTTCAGTCAGGGAGGAGAATTAAGTTTCTCCTCCTTGTTTTTTTAAGTCTAAAATGGTAAGATAGTAGATTATTCCTTACAATAAAAAGCCTTATACTTTTAATAAAATAAGAGATAAGGCTTTTATAATTTTGCACAGATACTATGCTCTATGAGTTGTTTAATCTTACTTATTATTAAATGAGTGCTTTTGATAAATAGGATAGTATTTTCATAAAGGATCTTACATAAAGGATCTTACATAAAACACTTTTTATTAATAAAGCATTTATTCACATTTTTTGGAAAAATCTTGGCGTGTGAATGATTTTAAAAAATGGTTTTGAAAGAGTTATTTATATTCAGTTTTATTCGTTTCGTTTTAGAGTGTTTAAAGTGGATGAGTGATTTTCAGAGCATCTAAAATTAAATCAAACCCCCAGCATCCTTTCTGAAGTTTGCAGAGTTTTGTAGTCTGAGTGAATTTAATTCAAAACAGTACTGTTGTTAAAGACAGTAATCCCTAGTGGATTATTTAATATTTAATCTGTTTTCACTAAAGTCATTTCATTGATCAAATGAGATGCCCCAGCAAACTTATCTACGATAAATAAAATATAACGAACGTCAACTGAGATGTTCCTACATTGAGTTACATCATAGTTAATATCACTCATAGTTCCTTGCCAATTCCTGTCAAAATTCAAACCTATTAATTGCCCTTCCCCATTAATCACGGGGCTTCCGGAGTTTCCACCTGTGGTGTGATTTGAAGCAATAAAACAAACGGGCATCTCTCCTTTTTCATTGGTATAATCTCCAAAATCACCTTCTTCAAAGACCTCAATTAAACGCTCTGGTAAATTATAATCTACTGTTGTTGGATCATATTTTTCCAAGATTCCTTCTGTAGTCGTATAATAATCATATTTCACGGCATCCATAGGCTTCATAGGTTCTACTTTACCATAAGCTACTCTCATGGTACTGTTGGCATCAGGGTAATATCTACCTGGGACAAACTCCCTTAGACCAGCCACATAGATTTTACTTAAAGAATCAATCTCACTATTTAAGCGAAGGTATTCAGGAGAAATTTTCGTATTGTAAATTTCAAAGAAATCACTCATCAAATCGAATGCTGGATCCTTCTTTAAATCTTTTAAAGATGATTTAAACCCTTCTAAAAACTTCATTGTCGTTTCTTTTTTTGAAAAAATCGACCTGTCATACATTCTTTCAATATTCTTGGAGGCATCTGTGCCTCGGATTGCTTTAGGCACAAATTGGGTAGGCATATCTTTTTGATAAATAGAAAGCAATTTTAGTGCAACAGCCTTATCCAGCTCCAATTCATAATTTTTAAAATGATTTTCCACTTTTTTCTCTAAATTCTCAATGATTTTGCTTTGCTCTTCTTCAGATTTATCGGCAAAGCCCTCCAAAGTTCGAAAAGAAGATGCAAGTCCTATTATTTCTACCTTTTGATAGGGAATCTCAATAAAATAACTACGTGCTTGAGAATATTGTTCTATGTCCTTATATCTTTGTTCAAAGCTGTTCATTAAACCATCATATCCTTCTTTCCCTTCTGTAGCTTTTACAAATAATTCTTCTAATTCTCTCTTCTTTTTTAAGGCATTACTCTTTTCTAAACCCCAATTTTCTCCACTCCACTTTTTCCAATAATTGGCAATTCTTGCATGTTTAGAAGCGTATTTAATTCTCACTTCATCAGAGGCATTCATGTATTGATCCATAATATCTAAGGCCTCCCTTCTAAGGTGAATTCTCTTAGGGTTTAACACCTCTTTCACTTCTTTAATTCCATAGGAAGTAATATACTCTTGTGTTGCTCCAGGGAAACCAAACACCATAGTAAAATCATTGGCCTTTATTCCATTTAAAGAAATTGAAAGATGATTTTTAGATTGATAGGGTACATTATCTTTACTGTATTCAGCTGGATTATTGTCTTTGTCGGCATAGATTCTAAAAAGAGAGAAATCTCCTGTATGCCTTGGCCAAACCCAATTGTCCTCATCTCCACCAAACTTTCCAATTGATGAAGGTGGAGCACCCACTAAGCGAATATCTTTAAATACCTCAGTAATAAACATATAATACTCATTCCCATAAAAAAAAGGACGAATAAAAGAAGTGTAATGAGTTCCTTCAACTGCCTTCTTGGCTATAGAATCCATCTTTTCTCTAATTTGTTTTTGACGTTCTTTAGTAGTTAGATTCGCAGGAATATCGTTTAAAACCTCAGCTGTGACATCTTCCATTCGAACAATAAAAGTAGCAGTTAACCCTTCGTTGGGTAATTCTTTAGAAAAATCACTAGCCCAATAGCCGTTAGATAAATAATCATTTTCAACCGAACTGTGTGCTTGTATTTGTCCATAACCGCAATGATGATTGGTTAATATTAACCCCTGATCTGAAACCACGCCCCCTGTACAAAAACCACCAAAGGAAATAATAGCATCCTTTAAACTTGTTTTATTGACATTATAAATATCCTCTGCAGTTAATTTCATCCCCATGTTTTGCATCTCTGTCTGGTTTAAAGACTTTAAAAACATAGGCAACCACATTCCCTCTTTTGCAGTAACCCCACTTACCACAAATACAATACTCAAAAATAAGCTACTAACCTTCTTCATATTTTTCAATTTTTTCAAAAAAGATAAAATTAAGCAGAAACATTGGAATCTATCAGGCCTATTATTTTTAAAAAATTGTTCCAATAAAGCTTTGTATTCTTGAGTTTCTGTTATCTTTATTCTTACCTTTAACCCTTAATAAATATAACTTTACGATTATGATGCCTAGTATATATACCTTTGTTATTTTACTTATAGTTTTAGTTTTTATAAAAGGAGGATTTTTTATAGTAAAACAACAAACCTCAGCTATTATAGAACGTTTAGGTAGGTTTCAATCCGTAAGAAACTCTGGTTTTCAAATTAAAATCCCCTTACTGGATCAAGTTTCAGGAAGGGTAAACTTAAAGGTACAACAACTGGATGTAATTGTTGAAACTAAAACAAAAGACAACGTATTTGTTCGATTAAAAATTTCTGTTCAATTTCAAGTGGTTCGCGAAAAGGTATACGATGCTTTTTATAAATTAGAAAACTCTCATGAGCAAATAACTTCTTACGTTTTTGACGTAGTTCGTGCTGAAGTTCCAAAAATGATTTTAGATGATGTTTTTGAAAGAAAAGACGATATTGCCATTGCTGTAAAAACAGAATTAAATGACGCCATGCAAGATTATGGGTACGATATTATTAAAACCTTAGTAACAGATATTGATCCGGATGAGCAAGTAAAACATGCCATGAATAGAATTAATGCAGCAGAAAGAGAAAAAGTTGCTGCAGAATTTGAAGCCGAAGCAAAGAGAATTAAAATTGTGGCTATTGCTCATGCAGAAGCTGAAAGCAAACGGTTACAAGGTCAAGGAATTGCTGATCAAAGAAGAGAAATTGCTAAAGGACTTGAAGAAAGTGTGGATGTATTGAGCAAAGTAGGAATTAACTCTCAAGAAGCGTCCGCTTTAATTGTTGTAACTCAACATTATGACACCTTACAATCGATTGGAGCTGACAGCAACAGCAACTTAATTTTGCTGCCCAATTCACCACAAGCAGGAAGTGAGATGCTTAACAATATGGTAGCTTCTTTTACTGCTTCAACGCAAATTGGTGAAGAATTGAAAAAACAAAGTGCAAGAAAAAAGAAGAAAGATAAAGAGTCTAATTAATCCTCAAAGGGCGTGCTAAATTTATCTTAACCAATCTTTCTATACAATTGGATAGATGTACAAAGTATTGGTTCTTAAAAACATTGCTCACGCTCTAACTTACAACCAGTGCTTAAAGTGTTCCATCTACTTTAGCAATATTTCTATTCATCGTAAGTTTGCAATATGGAATTTAAGCTAGTATCGGATTATAAACCAACAGGAGACCAACCCCAAGCTATTAAGGAATTAGTTGAAGGAGTAGAATCTGGTAGCAAAGCTCAAACCCTTCTCGGGGTTACTGGCTCAGGGAAAACTTTTACCATTGCCAACGTCATCCAAGAAACGGGAAGACCAACTTTGGTATTAAGCCACAACAAAACTTTAGCAGCTCAATTGTACGGGGAGTTTAAACAGTTCTTCCCTGAAAATGCCGTTGAGTATTTTGTTTCTTATTATGATTACTATCAACCAGAAGCTTATATTCCTACTTCAGACTTATACATAGAAAAAGACTTATCCATTAATGAAGAAATTGAAAAACTGCGTTTAAGCGCCACCTCCACTCTACTCTCAGGTAGAAGAGATGTCGTTGTCGTTTCCTCAGTTTCCTGTATATATGGTATATCCAACCCTTCTGACTTTAAACAGAATATCACTAGAATTAAGAAAGGTGAACTCTTAAGTAGGCATAAACTACTACACAGCTTTGTTTCTGCATTATATTCCAGAGCTGTTGAAGAGTTTAAAAGAGGAACGTTTAGAGTTAAAGGAGACACCATTGATATCTTTCCTGCATACACTGATATTGCCTATAGAATAAGTTTTTTTGGTGATGAAGTAGAAGATATTCGTTCTTTTAACCCAGAAGATGGAGCAACTATCGATGAGTTTGAGCATCTTAACATTTACCCTGCCAATCTTTTTGTGACTACTCAAGAGCGAATGAACGATGCCATTTGGCAAATCCAACAAGACATGGTGAAGCAAATCGAATTTTTTAAGGAAAGTGGAAAGCCGTTAGAAGCAAAAAGAATTGAAGAACGTACTTTACACGACCTTGAAATGATGAAAGAGTTGGGGTATTGCTCGGGAATTGAAAACTATTCTAGGTATTTTGACGGTAGAGCTCCCGGTACTCGTCCCTTTTGTCTTATGGATTATTTCCCAGAAGATTATCTTTTAGTAGTTGATGAAAGTCATGTCACTGTTCCACAAATAGGAGCTATGTATGGCGGAGATCGCTCCCGAAAAATTAATTTGGTAGAATATGGCTTTCGATTGCCTGCCGCTATAGATAACCGCCCATTAAAATTTAATGAGTGGGAAGAAATGCGCAATCAAACAATTTATATTAGTGCAACCCCAGCAGATTATGAATTGGAGGAGTCAGAGGGTGTTTTAGTAGAGCAGGTTATTCGACCAACAGGTCTTTTAGATCCCATTATAGAAGTACGCCCTACCCTAAATCAAGTAGATGATTTAATGGAAGAAATTCGAATTCGATCAGAAAAAAATGAACGAATATTAGTGACTACACTCACAAAAAGAATGGCAGAAGAATTAACTAACTACTTTGTTGAATACAACATCAAAACTCAGTACATTCACTCTGATGTAGATACCTTAAAAAGAGTTGAAATTCTTAGGGATTTAAGAAATGGGATTTTTGATGTTTTGGTTGGCGTTAACCTGTTGAGAGAAGGTCTAGATTTACCAGAAGTATCTCTAGTTGCTATAATGGATGCAGATAAAGAAGGATTTTTAAGGTCGGTGCGCTCACTCACCCAAACCGCTGGAAGAGCTGCAAGAAATATCAACGGTAGGGTACTTTTTTATGCAGATACCATAACTCGCTCCATGCAGCAGACTATGGATGAAACTGAAAGGCGAAGAGAAAAGCAAATTGCCTACAATCAAAAGCATGGAATTACACCACAAGCATTGAAGAAGAAAGAGAGCCAAGTTCCAGGACGTAAAAATAAAAGATACAGTGCTGATGCTTTCTTTGAAGGCAGTGTAGCAGCGGACCCGGTTGTGAAGTACATGAGTGAAGATGCACTAAAAAAGAGTATTAGAAAAAGTCAAAAGGAAATGGAAAAAGCTGCTAAAGAATTAGATTTTATTCAAGCAGCGCATTATAGAGATGAAATTCAAGCTCTAAAAAAATTACTTAAGGAAAAATCAAAAATCTAAGGTCAGCTGATTTCCTTTTTTAACTTCTTGAACATCCAAATGCGTTAGGGTAATTCCCAACAATCGAATAACTCTTCCTTTATCTTCTATTTGCTCAAGTAATTCTAAAGTCGTTGCCCAAATAAGTGCTTTGTCATCCGTAAAATCATTCAAGGTTTTAGAGCGACTATTTTGTTCAAAATCTTGATATTTGACTTTTAAAGTTATGGTCTTCCCCTTTCGCCCACTCTTGTGGATTCTTGGCATTAAGGTTTCCAAAACTTCATCTAAATACCTTATCCACATTTTTTTAGTAGCTAAACCTTCTGAATAAGTTTGTTCTGCACCAATTGACTTACGTATTCTATCTGATCTAACTTCTCTTTTATCATTGGCTGTGATGATATCATGATAAAGCTTTCCAGCCTTTCCAAAATGAAGAATCAAATCCTTACGACTATATTTCATTAAATCACTTCCCGTAAATATTCCCATCTTATTCATTTTCTCAGCTGTAACTTTTCCTATTCCATGAAATTTACCAACTTCTAAGGTTTTCATAAAGTTTATAGCTTCATCGGGTAGAATGACTGCCAGACCATCAGGCTTATTAATATCTGAAGCAATTTTAGCTAAAAACTTATTAAAGGATACTCCTGCAGATGCTGTTAAGAGAAGTTTTTCTTTAATTTCCCTTCTAATTAGCATGGCAATTTTAATAGCCGATTGTAGCCCTTTTTTATTAAAAGTTACATCCAAATAAGCTTCATCTAGCGAAAGAGGCTCTACTTTATCGGTGTAAGTTGTAAAGATGGTATGAATACGCTGTGAAATCGTTCTATAACGATTGAACCTAGGTTTTTGAAAGATTAAATGGGGACATTTTTTTCGCGCAATAAGAGAAGGCATCGCCGAATAAACTCCAAATGCTCTTGCTTCATATGAAGCAGCTGCCACAACCCCTCCTTTGTTCGGGTTCCCAACTGCTATGGCCTGTCCTTTTAATTCAGGGAAATCTAACTGCTCTACAGACGTATAAAAAGCATCCATGTCGATATGAATGATCTTACGAGAAATGGGAACTTGAGAAATTAAATGCATAAATATTGAAAGAAGCAAAAGTACCACAAAGCAATCTAATTGCAATAGTTTATCAATAAATTAAATACACCCTAAATAAACATTCTTATTTATAGTTAAATTATTGACTTTAAGAATTTTTAATTCTTCTATATAGATGTATATACATATATTTGTCTACAAAATTTTAATCTTATCAAATGACAATGAAAAAAACTTTTAGCTTATTAACCCTTTTTGTTGCCATGGGTGTAGCTGTCTTAGCCAACAATAATGGAACGTATAGAATTGACACTCAAAACAGTACCATTGAATGGTTTGCTGAAAAAGTAACCGGTAAACATAACGGCACAATCAACATCCAGGATGGTCATTTAATTGTAGAGAATGGTACAGTTAGCTCTGGAAATTTTACGATAGATATGAATTCTATTGTTGTATTGGACATTGAAGACCCTAAGTACAATGAAAATTTAGTTAACCACCTAAAGTCAGATGATTTTTTTAGTGTTGAAAATCATGGGGTTTCTAATTTTAAAATAACTGAAATCGTTAAAGTCGATGGGAAAAAGCACAATATCAAAGGAGATTTAACTATCAAAGGAATTACACATGCTTTGGAGTTTCCAGCAACCATTATCGAAGAAGGTAATAAAATTGTTGCAGTAGGTGAAGCTAAAGTAGATAGAACAAATTATGATATCAAGTTTCGCTCTGGAAAGTTTTTTGACGGATTAGGTGATAAAATGATATACGATACTTTTACCATTAAGGTAAAAATAGGTGCTGCTAAGTAGTAGCGTAGTTTTTCATAGTTAGTTTGTTTAGGAGGGTACGAAAGTGCCCTCTTTTTTTATTATTTTTTTAACCCTATGAATTTTGAAGTGGCTAAGCGATTTAGTGAAATACCGTATCGTTATGAAGGTAGCTGAGTGATTTTAACGTAGTTAAAATTGTATCGAAGATAACTATACACACAAATAACTACCAGTCACTTAAAAGCCAATAAAAGTTCAATAGATTATTTGTTGAATGAAAAGATATAGGTTGGATAAGCACAATACGTGTAGTTAATTGTAACAAACGAATCAAAAGTAAAACTTTTACCCAAAATATACTGCAGTTACCAAAAAATGATAACTTTGATACAAAACAGAAAAATGGGACAAAATACATCAATATCACTTGGAAATTATTTTGAAAGTTTTATAAAAGGTCAAATAACAGAAGGTCGATATAAAAATGCAAGCGAAGTTATTCGTGCTGGATTACGATTATTGGAGGAACGAGAATATAAAGTGCAAGCTCTAAAAAATGCAGTTCAAGAAGGAATAGACAATAGTGTCAATCAAGATTTTAACGCTAATGATTTTCTAAAAGATCTCAAAGTATGAAAACATAAGAATGGTTAAATATCAGTTTACAAATAAGGCCACTTCGGGTTTGTTAGGCATTAGGGATAATACGGTCGAAACTTAGACTAAAAGACAAGCGGAAAAATACTACAACCAATTAATCTAAATTTGTAAATAAATCACAGAAATCCCTAAAATAGAAAAAGAATATTTTGATGTAAAAACGGACCTTTTCGGTCTGAAAACAGGGAAGTACATTAATTTTTATGACACAATCGATAAAAATGAAGTAACGATTATAAGAATTCTGCACGAGAGATTGGACTTAGAAAATAGAATCTCGAATTCATATACGGTTTAGATTTCTTTAATACTTTTTTCCATACAAAAAACTGAAAGAAGTTAAAGAACATCATTAAAAAATAAGCATGAAGTAAGAAATGGAGAAAAATGGCAAATCTCTTAATACTTAATGGATTCTATTATGTGTTATGTAAATAGACACTTTTATTTCTCTTACATCATCACAAGATACTTCGATACATTTTTGAGGAATTGATTGTTTGAATAATTTCAATTAAAATAAAAGTATTAATCAATGAATATTTTTTCATAACCCTAAAAATACTAAAGGCTTTCCCTGCATACTTTAAAATATTTTGAAGGCGCTGAGTGATTTTAATGCAGTTAAAATTGTATCGTCATGAAGGCGGCTGAGTGATTTTAATGCAGTTAAAATTGTATCGTCATGAAGGCGGCTGAGTGATTTTAATGCAGTTAAAATTGTATCGAAGCCGTCTTATTCTGCCAAAGCTTTTAAAATCCTCACTTTTAAATAAATTGGGTTTTCAATAAATCAGATAATTGAATAAATAGAAAAGATCTACTCCAACTTTTCCCAATTCAAATTTTCTACTAACTCGTCAATATAGGATTCCAAAGAGTTTAGGGGTTGTGGAGCTTCATAACGGTTCACAACTACTTTAAAATCCAAGTCTTGTTGAAGTGCTGTTATGGTTGAGGGTAAATCCGTTACATTAGGGTTATCATACACTTCATTCATTTTAAAATAATCTATACTTAAAGCTTTTTCTTGGATTTTCTGAATCGCCTCCTTCGTTATCATTGCACGAAACTTTCCTTCCTTATCTACAAACTTTTCTCCTTCATATATCACTGTCCCATTTTCATAAATACTCAAAACATAAATAGGGCAAACCCCAAAGCAAGCCGTCCTTTGTAAATAAACAACTAAACTATCGGAAAATCCTTCTTTCATTTCATTGATCCAATGATTTCCTTCAGAATCTTCTTCTAATTCAACATTGTTTACCTCTTCGAATTTTAATGACTTTTCTGTATTTGTTTTTTTTATTTTACAAGACATTGTAAACAATAAAAAGAGCGATGTGATTATTATTATCCTCATGCTATGAATTTATAAAAGAAAGTTACCCTTTTGTTTTTAATTAAAAGTTCAAATCTATTTTCAATTTTAACGTTTTGGCGAATTAGCTCCTTGTTGTTTAGCCATTTCTTCCAATCGTTTTTGGAAAGAAGATTTCTTTTTTGCTTTAGGTTTTTTCTTATTTTCCTCAATTTTAGCTCTTATTTTATCTTCATTGATAAATACTTTTCGAATTAAAAGTGTTTGGCCAATAGTAATCAAGTTTGCTAAAAAATAATAATAACTCAATCCAGAAGCATAGTTGTTAAAGAAAAACAACATCATCACGGGCATTAAATACATCATGGTCTTCATTTGACCAGCCATTGGCCCTTGAGCTGCACCCATTCCCATTTGGCTATTTAATCGAGTATAAAACACCATTGAAATGGCCATTAAAAGAGTAAATAAACTTATGTGATCTCCATAAAATGGTATAGAAAAGCCATCTGGAAAGTTATAAATAGAGTCGTAGGTTGATAAGTCTTCTACCCATAAAAAGCTTTCTTGCCTCAACTCAATAGAAGCAGGAAAAAAACGGAACATGGCAATCAGAATAGGCATTTGTATTAACATTGGGATACAACCACTTAAAGGATTAACTCCCGTTTTTCTATACAAATCCATCATTTCTTGCTGTTTTTTTACAGCATCGTCTTTATGCTTCTCATTGATGACATCAATCTCTGGTTTTAAGACACGCATTTTAGCACTAGACATATAAGTTTTATAGGTAATAGGAAACAACACCACTTTTAACAATACTGTAAGTATTAAAATGATAATTCCATATCCCCAACCAAATCCGTCAAGAAAATTAAACACTGGAATAACTGCGTATTTATTTACCCAGCCAAAAATTCCCCAACCTAAAGGAATTACTCTTTCTAAGCCTATTCCTAAAGCTTTTAAATCTTTATATTGGTTAGGTCCAAAATAGAATTTCATTCCAAAGTTTTCAACTTTCTTCCCACTTATCGGTAAAGCCACAGAAGTTTTAAACTCTTTGACATAATACTCATCTTCCTCATCAGATTTTGTAGAAGCAAATGCTTTAGATTTATCAAAAAAATCATCAGAGATAATAGTTGTATTAAAAAACTGTTGCTTAAAGGAAACCCATTCAATTGAGGAAACAAAATTCTCTTCCTTATCCTTGTAACCTAAATCATCAACACTCTCACCTTTATATTTATAGTAAACGGAAGAAGCTTCTCTTTGTTTTTTTACACTCTGCTCTTGGGTTGGAGCATTTATCATCCAATTCAAAGCCAAGTCTCCACTTCGAACATCGATAACATCATCCATTCCAACCAGATTAACATCAAAGTCGATTAAGTAATCATCTCCGAAAATAGTATAGATATATTCGATATATCTACTTTCATTAAGTTTAAGTTTAAAAGAAAGTTCTATTTCATCATCTCCACGAATCTCAATATCTTTCCTATGGTTACTTTCAAAGACCAGTTCATCGGTAAAAATATTCTTATTATCCTTACTGAAAAATTCTAAGTTAAAATGTGAGGTAGAGTCAAACAACACCAAATTTCCACCGCCAAAAGCTTCATAATTTACTAAGGAAGCATCCAATATTCTTCCTCCTAGCGTGGAAAATGTCAATGTTAACTTTTCTGTTTTAACTTGGAAAGTCTCTGCTTCTTTTAAATAAGCTGGTGCAAATAAGCCATACAGTTGTTTAGCATGCTCAAGATCTTTTCCGCCTTCTTGCTGTTCCAAAAGTTGATCTATAGCTAAAGAGTCTTCTAAAACCAACTGGTTATAATCCAAGCTATCTCCTATAAGATCAAACTCCTCCGTGGCATTTTCATTAAGAAGATTAACTTCACTTTCATCAAGCTCTTCTTTAACCTTTTGCTCCAATTTGGCTTGTCTTATAGAGTCTGTAATTTCATTTTGCCTAGCTAGCTCCTCCTCTGATGGTGCATTCCAAATGCTAAAGCCAATCATTATGCCTGCAATTAACAATAGGCCTATAAAGGTGTTCTTATCCATTCTACTTCAATTATTGTCTATTTTTTACTTTGATTTAATGAAGCTTCTATAAAGTCAACGAAAAGTGGATTTGGATTGAGTACTGTGCTGTTAAATTCCGGATGAAACTGTACTCCAACATACCAAGGATGAGTATCAAGTTCTACAATTTCAATAAAGCCATGTTGTGGATTTACACCCGTTACCTTAAATCCAGCTGCCTCAAATGCTTCTCTATACTTTACATTATATTCATATCTATGTCGATGCCTTTCAGAAATTAAGTTAGTACCATATGCTTTATGTGCTAAACTACCTTCTTTAATTTCGCATTCAAAAGTTCCCAAACGCATTTCATCTATTTGTTTTTCTTTTTCCATTTTATGCACTATAGGGTAGGCTGTATTTTCATCCAACTCAACAGAATTGGCATTTTCATACCCTAGAACATTTCTAGCAAACTCAATTAGTGCACATTGCATACCTAAACAAATTCCAAAAAATGGAATTTTATTTTCTCTAGCATATTTTGCAGCAAGAATCTTTCCTTCTACTCCTCTTTGTCCAAAACCTGGGGCTACAATAACTCCATTTAAATCTTTAAGCAGCTCCGATATATTTTTCTCATTGAGTTCTTCAGAATGTATCCATTGAATATTAACTTTCGTCTCATGCACTGTTCCAGAATGAATAATAGCTTCACTAATTGAAATATAAGAATCCTTCAGTTCTACATATTTTCCAATCAATCCAATAGTTATTTCCTCTTTTGGATTTCTTAATTTATTAATAAAACTCTTCCATTTATCAAGGCTTGGTTTCTCCTTATCGGGAATGTTGAATTTTTTAAGCACTTCTCTATCGAGTCCTTCTTCTTGCATCAATAGAGGAACTTCATAAATAGAGTCGGCATTAATGGATTCTATTACTGCTTCTTTAGAAATATTGCAAAACAAGGCTACTTTCTCCTTCACCTCATCGGGCATAGTTGTTTCAGTTCTCAAAACTAAAATATCTGCTTGAACACCACTCTCTAGCAATTGCTTTACAGAATGTTGTGTGGGTTTGGTTTTTAATTCTCCTGAAGTAACCAAATAAGGAACTAAAGTTAAGTGAATGACGATACAATCTACAGTTGTGTCCCATTTTAACTGTCTTACTGTTTCGATATAAGGCAGCGATTCAATATCACCAACTGTTCCTCCAATTTCAGTAATTACAAAATCATAATCTCCAGTTTCACCTAATAAGGAAATTCTCCTTCGAATCTCATTGGTGATGTGTGGAATAACTTGAACTGTCTTACCGTCATAAACCCCTGCACGCTCATTATCTATTACGTGTTGGTAGATTAACCCTGTTGTAACATTATTGGCCTGAGAAGTTTTACGATCTAAAAAACGCTCATAATGTCCTAAATCTAGGTCAGTTTCTGCTCCATCTTCTGTGACATAACATTCTCCATGCTCATAAGGATTCAATGTCCCCGGGTCGATATTGATATAAGGATCCAACTTTTGAATAGTTACCGAATAACCTCTTGCCTGTAAAAGTTTGGCTAAAGAGGCAGAAATAATGCCTTTTCCTAAGGAGGAAGTAACACCGCCCGTAACAAAAATATATTTTGTGTTCATTTTTGACATTGAATAAAGAGCTATTAAATTTAAGCTGTGCGCAAAATTACAGTAATTGACCGACCCAAAAAAACAATTTACACTCTTAATCTAAAGCGTAGTATAATTTCTATAAACCTCCTTATTCCATAGCCTTAGCACTAATTCTAATAGAATTTTAATTCCAAATAGCTATAAAAAAAGAAAACTTTGCCGATTAAAAAGTCAACTTAGCACCAACACTTGGCAAAATTGGCAATTGGTTAACTCGCTTATTGGTTACTCTATTGACATAGAAAATATTCTTTCTATTATAAACATTCGTAATACTAGCTGTTAAGTCAAGATAAGAGTATTTTCCTAGAACAACCTTTTTGCTGGCAGAAAGATCAAACCTATGATAGTAAGGCATGCGTCCTCCACCAAGTTCCCCATAGCGTATTCCAAGTTCTCCGTTTGTTATTTTATAATCTTGGTCAATTCCGCCCTGTAACGTCAACTTCTCATAAAATCCAGTTTGCTGGGTAAAAGGGAAACCTGAACCTAAATTCCAACGCGCATCGATAGTCCAACTCAAATCCTTTCCAAAGATATAAGAGCCTACTAAATTTATATTATGTAAACGGTCAAAAAGCGGATTATAACTTTGGATTCCATCCCAGCGATTTACTTTCCCTAGTGAATATACAGCCCAAAGGCTTAATTGCTTGTAATCATACTTTAAGGAAATGTCCACTCCATATGCATCTCCAGACTCTACAATAAATTCTTTTTTCTCTACATCTGGTACATCTCTATTTTCCGGCTTATCGTCAAATAATTTATTTCTATTGATATTAATCAACTGATTAAAAGCTTTATAATAACCCTCAACATTTAAATGTAATCCTCTTGTTAAATCCCATTCAAAACCTAAAATTGCATGCTGCCCCTTTTGAAGCGCGTTTTTAACTGTTCGGCTTTTCCCACTGGCATCTATAAATTCTTTTTGAATGTTATTGGGTCCAGAGAGGAATCCATAAAACAAATTCACTACATCTCTATCTGACGTTGCACTTAATAAGTTTTGTGAGTATAAACCTCCTGCACCTTTTAGCCTAAATCTATCACTAACATTGTATTTTAATCCAAGACGAGGTTCTGGAGAAAAAGCAAAAAGCGTAGCATAATAATGAAGTCTAAAGCTCGGTTCAGCAACAAGATTCCCAATTTTAAATTTATATTGACCATATCCTGCAATCTCAGTAGTATTTAAAATATACTCAATTTTTTGATCTACAATATTTGAAAATGAAAACTCTGTCCTACCACCATTGATTTCAAAACCAAATTTGGATTCATTTTCTCCAAGAAAGTTTGTAAAATTCATGTTTAAAGTAAAACCATTAATCATGCTATATCGATCCTTAACCGCTGCTGTTTCTTCGTTTTCATCACTTGAAGTTTCATATTTTGAATAAGCTATTGTTCCATCAATTAAGGTATTGGATTGTGATGGAATTAAAACAAAATTGGCTCCACCTCCAATTTGAGACCATTCAAAAGAAGCAATATCAGGATAATTAACAGCATCTTTAAAACTAAAACCAAAGAAATTTACCTTACTCCCATTCGATCCACTCAAAGTTATTTTCCCATATAAATCAGTAAAGCTATAAGGCAAACCAGAAGAGTCAGCATATTGATAAATGGATTTTGAAGTTTGATCCAAATATGAAGTTTTTCCTGAAAAGAGAAAAGATTTACTTCCTCCTCCCCGCACCTTCGGTCTTTGAAGTGGACCTTCTAACATTAAGTTTGACCCAAAGGTATTGGCAGATACTTTTCCACCATAGCGATTTTTATTACCTTCCTTGGTCTTTATATCAATAATAGAAGATATTCTCCCTCCATATTCTGCCCCGAAGCCACCGGTATAAACATCAGCTGTTCGTATAATGTCGGTATCAAAAGTAGAAAACAAACCAATGGAGTGGAAAGGGTTATAAACTGTCATCCCATCGAGGATTACCTTATTTTGAATCGGCGAACCACCACGAATATACAATTGTCCACCTTGGTCTCCTGTAAACACAACACCAGGTATTACTTGAAGGTATTGAGCTAAATCAGGCTCACCTCCCAAAGAAGGCATTTTTTTAATCTCTTTTGGTGTTAATTTTGCTACTGACATTCGCACAGTAGTCTGCATTTCTTGCCTCTCTGCCGAAATAACAACCTCATCTAATTTTACAGAAGACTCATTGATATACAACTTCTTATCAATAATCTGACTGGCCTTAGTAAAAGTAATTCGAGCAGAAGCAGTGTCATAGCCTATTGCCGTAGAAATTAAAGTATAAGAACCTAAAGGTATTTTTGAGATATTAAAGTAGCCATTTTCATCTGTAAAGGTACCATAAGTAGTACCTTTCAGCATTATATTGACAAAAATTGCGGGCTCTCCAGTATCTTCCAAATAAACAAACCCTCGAACTGCTCCTGTCTGCGTATAGGCTGTAAACGAATAGAATAAACAAATAAAAAGAAAAAAAACAGCTAACTGTTTAGGCATATAATTTGATTTAAGAAGATAAAGAAAGCGTTCTCGCTCTAAAAAAATTTCAAAGTGCAAAGTAACGTTTTACAATTATTTAAAAGCATTTTACTCTTAAATAATTTCTAAATATAAGTTAAGACTCTAGAGGAAAAAGTGTTTTTATATTTCTATAAACTCATCCTTTCCTTTAACTTGCTTGCCTGCCTCCTTGAAATTTCCACTTTTCTGCCATCCCTAAGGCTCACTCTAAAGCCGCCATTAAACCAGTTTTCTATATCTTCTATCCAGTCTAAATTAATTATGTATTTTCTATTGGCTCTAAAAAACGCTTCAGAATCCAAACGCTCTTCTAAAGTATTTAATGATTTTAATATCAAAGGCTTATTGTCTTGAAAATAAACTTGAACATAATTACCCACAGATTCAAATAAACTAATTTCTTGAAGTTTAACAAACCAACATTTATCCCCATCTTTAACGAAAACCTGATTATGAAGCCCTAACTTTCCTTCAGCATTTTGTTTTTCTTCAACTTGTGAATGTAAAATCTTTTTAAGGTTAGCTATGGTGCTTTTTAATCGATCTGATTCTATTGGTTTTAACAAATAATCAAAAGCATTTACTTTAAAAGCTTCTAGGGCATATTCATCATAAGCTGTAGTAAAAATAACCTCTGGTGTAAAAGACAATTCATCAAGCATATCAAAACCATTTTTCCCAGGCATTTGAATATCTAAAAAAATAACATCAGGATGCTTCCTTTTAATCTCAAGAATGCCCTCTTCAGCATTTTTAGCTTCACCTACAACTTCAACATCTGTAAAAGGCGTTAATAAGCTTATCAACTCTTTTCTAGCTAGTCGTTCATCATCAATAATTAATACCTTCATATTTTATATTTTATTAGCAAAACTTTCTTCCGATGGAATAATAAGCTTTGCAATTACTTCATGATTATTTTTATTCTCCAATGTAAAAGAGGCTTTATCTCCATATAGTATTTTTAGCCTCTCAAGGGTATTAGATATCCCAAATCCTTTCTCTTTTACATTTCCTTTTTGCGTTAACTGCCCGCTGTTTGTGATTTCTACATTCAGCTTTTCTGCCAGCATTTTTGTGGAAATTTTTAATACCCCGCCCTCTTGCAATTTACTTATTCCATGTTTTATTCCATTCTCGGCTAAGGTTTGTACCAACATTGGAGGAACAAGGTGCTCTAAAGTACTTTTTTCAATTTCATATCGAATCGTCAATCTTTCTTCAAATCTACTTTTTTCTAAATTTAGATAATCTTCAACCAAACCAAGCTCATCTGAAAACTTAATTACTCGTTTTCTTCCCATTAATAACGAATTTCTTAAAATGTTAGCCAATCGGGTTACTGAGCTTTTAGCTGATTCCGGATTTTCTGAGATTAAAGCTCGAATGGTATTCATTGCATTAAAAATAAAATGAGGATTTAACTGCGACTTTAAGTTATTCAATTCTAATTCATTTTGTAGCGCTTGTTGTTTAAGGTTTTTAATCTCCTCTTTTCTATAATTGACAAAAAAATGATACAGAAAATACAGTAAGGACCAAAGAATAAATAGTACCATTAGGTTCAAGGTCATCAACAAAGTATCTACCCATTCAAACTCAATTTTCCCTTTATGAATCCCCCAATCATAAAGAAGAGTATGTAAGAAAATAAACAAGAGTCCAAAAGAAAAAGAAGCAATAATAACACGGGCAATAAGGTGTGTGATCTTTAAATATGCCCAGCCTAGCCTTAAGATAAGAGCACGATATAAATGAGAAGTCAAAATTCCTAAAAAAAGAGTTATCAATAAATTATAGATAACATATTTATTAAACACACCTCCACTAATTTGATTTAATAAACCCATAAGTACCACATAGGAAAGCCAACCGATAAATTGAGAAAGCCAATATAATTTTCGATTTGATTTCATAAGTTGTGTTTAAGGACAAAAAATTAAACCATAGTTTATTAAATTTACCAAGTTAGGAAAGAATACGATTTTCTAAAAGATTCATTATGAAAAATAATAAGAAGCATAAAAGGAAGAAAACTATTTTTTATACCCTAAATTCAAGGTTATACCTTATGGGTATTTTATGTTTCCTATTCATGCTCAGCTTTTTAAATGAAGTAAAAGCTCAAGCTAGGGAAGGAGGGTTTGAAAGTACAACTCCAAAAATTAAAAAGAAAGGTAGTTTTGATGCCAGTCGCCTTCGATTTGGCGGAGGAATTGGAGCTTCTTTTGGCAACATCACTTATATTGACCTCTCCCCTACGGTTGGTTACATGATTACAGAAAATTTCATTGCAGGAATTACTGGTCGATACATTTACTATGAAGAAAAGATACCTGGATATAAATTCAGCACCAACATGTATGGTGGAGGAGTTTATACCGAATATTTTATTTTACAAAACATCACTTTACATGCAGAATACGAATTGCTAAACATGGAAGATTTAAGGCATTTTGAAAGAAATCGCAGGATTAATGTGAGCAGTTTACTTCTAGGAGGAGGGTATAGAATGTTAATTGGCAATCGCTCTTTTGCTAGTATATTATTACTGTATAATGTTCTAGAAGATGAAAATTCTGTTTACCGCAATCCCATTATAAGGGTCAATATTGGCGTGGGTTTTTAGAAATTATTGATACCAATCTTTTAAAAGTTGCTTCCCTCCCAAATTATTCATTTGTCTTCTTACCCATTCACTTCTACTATACATATATGGTGAGGGTTGTGACAACTTATAAATTAAAGGGTTGGGCAAAGCAGTTACAATTAAGGAAGCTTCTGTTTGCGTTAGATTCACTGCATCTTTGCCAAAATACATTTTGGCCGCCGCTGATGCTCCATAAACACCATCGCCAAGCTCAATTACATTCAGATATACTTCCATTATCCTTCTTTTGCTCCAAAACAATTCAATTAAAAAGGTGAAATAGCTTTCCACACCTTTTCTTATATAGGATTTTGTAGGAAATAAAAATAGGTTTTTAGACAATTGTTGACTTATTGTACTACCTCCCCTTACCTTTTTACCTTTTTCATTGTGCTTTAAAGCTTTTTTTATAGCGTCATAATCAAAGCCATGATGATAGAGAAAATTTTGATCTTCAGAGGCAATAACAGCCAAAGGTAATAAGGGGCTAATCTCCTCTAAGGGTTCCCATTCCTTAATTATAAGTTCATGATTACCTTTAACAAACTTATAAACCATAAAAACGGTAATCGGTGGATTTACCCATCTAAAAATTAAAATTGTTAGTGCTGATCCAACAAAAAACAGAAATAAGCAATAAACAATTAGCTTAATTATTTTTTTTCTTAGATTCTTCATTATCTTTGCGGACAATTAAATCCATTAAATCCTAAATAATTATTTAATAAAATTATGAAAACAATTAGAAACATTGGTTTCGCTTTTGTTGTGGTATCATTATTTGCTTGTGGTGGAAATACGTCAAGCAAAGATAATACAGAAAACGATAGCGAAGCATTAACAGAAGAAACAACTGAAGCAATCGATGAAGAAGTTGATGAATTTGAAATTTTAAGTGAAGAAGTTGAACTAGAGCTTGTTGCTCATGGTGAGACTATGGCTGAAATTGGTTTTGAGCCTTCTCATCTTGAAGTTTCTGCTGGAAGCCATGTAACTTTAACTTTCAAAAATGAAAGTAGTGCTGCTGGAATGCTTCACAACTTTGTATTAGTTATCAAAGGTAGCGGACAAGAAATTTCTGTTGCTGGAATCCAAGCTGGACCTGATAACAACTACGTTCCAGAGGATGATAGAGTTATTGCTCATACAGAAGTTGTTGAAATGGGTGAAGAAATTGTTTTTGAATTCACTGCTCCTTCTGAGCCAGGTGAATATGAATACATTTGTACTTACCCAGGTCACTACCCAGGAATGGTTGGTACCCTTACAGTGAAGTAAGAAAACTTCTTAAAGAAAAAAAATCCTGCAATTGCAGGATTTTTTTTCTTTATACTTTACCTTCTTATAGCTTAGCTTAAAATAGTTACGGGATTTTCCATGTAAATTCTAAAAGTCTTTAAGAATTCTGCTCCAAGTGCACCGTCCACCACTCTATGGTCACATGAAAGCGTTACCTTCATCCTATTTCCAACTACAATTTCCCCATCTTTAACTACAGGTTCTTGTCGTATAGCACCTACAGCTAAAATACAAGCATTTGGTGGATTAATGATAGCCGTGAACTCCTCAATTCCAAACATTCCAAGGTTTGATATAGAAAAAGTACTACCTTCCCAGTCCTCTGGTTGAAGTTTTTTGTCTTTTGCCCTTTGTGCAAAATCTTTAACCTCTGCCGAAATTGTTGAAAGTTGTTTATGATCTGCATGCCTTACAACGGGCACTAATAATCCATCTTCAACCGCTACAGCTACACCAATGTTGACATAATCGTAAGTTCTTATTTTATCTTCCATCCAAGATGAGTTCACATCAGGATGTTTTCTTAAAGCCGCAGCAGCAGCTTTTATTACTAAATCATTAAAAGAAACCTTAGTATCAGGAATGGAATTAATAGCTTTTCTTGCTTCTATTGCTTTATCCATATCCAAGTCAATGGTGAGATAAAAATGGGGTGCTCCAAACTTACTTTCACCTAGGCGCTTGCCAATGGTCTTACGCATTTGGCTAACATTTTTATCTTCATAGCTTTCAGAAATTCCAAGTGTAGTAGTTGCTGTAGACCTAGTAGGAATATAGGATTCAACATCTCTTTTTATAATTCTTCCCCCTTCACCACTACCTTCTATATCTTCAATATCGTATCCTTTTTCTTCTGCCATCTTTCTAGCTAAAGGAGATATCCTTATTCTTCCTCCTGCTGTTTTGGCCGATTGTTTTTTAGCTGGAGTAGCTAATATTTTACCTGCTTTATTAGATGATGTAGTTATTTCCTCTACATTCAGATCTTCTGTAACTATACTTTCTTGCTGATGAGCTTGAATTAACTTCTCATAATCGGCTCCTTTTTCTCCAATTACAGCTATAATCGTCTCAACAGGAACAGACTCTCCTTCTTCTAAAGCAATATGTAAAACGGTGCCAGTATAAAAGGAAATAAACTCTTGAGTGGCTTTATCCGTTTCAATTTCAGCTATGGGTTCATTTTCTTTAACCTCATCTCCTACTTTTACTTTCCATTCTGCAACAACACCCTCTTCCATGGTGTCACTCAACCTCGGCATTTTTATTAAATTAGCCTTAATAGAAGAAGTATCTATTTTTTCTTTAGCAATAGATTTCTCTTTCTTTTCAGGAGTTTCTTCATCAGCTATTGCAGCTGTTTTTTCACCTCCCTTCAATAAATCATCTATATCTTCTCCTTTTTTACCAATAATGGCAATTAAAGTATCAACAGGTACTGCTTCACCTGTTTCTACACCTATGTGTAGAACAACTCCATCATAAAAAGATTCAAACTCTTGAGTAGCTTTATCGGTTTCAATATCAGCTATAATTTCACCTTCTTTTACGGTATCTCCAACTTTTTTATGCCATTCAGCTACTACACCTTCTTCCATGGTGTCACTTAGCCTAGGCATTTTTATTATTTCAGCCATTCCTTCTTCTTTTTCTTATTTATTAATCAAACAAAAAGGGGTAATCTTCTTGTGCATATACATCTTTATACAATTCTGAAGCATCTGGGAATTCAGATTCTTCCGCAAATTGGATGGATAATTCTACTTCTTTTTCAACGCGTTCACGAATTGCCTCTAATTCCTTTTCTGTTGCGTACTTCTTTTTATTGATAACTGCTAAGGCATTTTCAATAGGATCTAAAGATTTATATTCTTCTAATTCTTCTTTAGTTCTATATTTTGCTGGGTCAGACATAGAATGTCCTCTATAACGGTAAGTTTTAATCTCCAAAAGCGTGGGTCCCTCACCTTTTCTAGCCCTTTCAATTGCTTTAGAAATCGCATAATAAACGGGTTCGCAAGCCATTCCATCTACTTGTTCGCTAGGCATTTCATAAGAATATGCTAATTTATATAAGTCCGTTACATTTGACACACGGTCAACCGCAGTCCCCATGGCATAGTTATTATTTTCTATGATAAAAATAACCGGCAACTTCCAATTCATAGCCATGTTCATCGTTTCATGAAAAGAACCTTGTCTCACTGCACCATCTCCCATATAGCATAAAGTTACATTATCGGTTCCCTTATATTTTTCGGCAAATGCTATACCAGCTCCTAGTGGAATTTGACCTCCTACAATACCATGTCCACCAAAAAAGTTCCCTTCTTTATAAAAGATATGCATAGAACCTCCTTTTCCTTTAGTCGTTCCTGTTATTTTTCCAAAAAGTTCTGCCATTACATATTTTGGGTGAAGCCCTAAAGCAATAGGATGAACGTGATCTCTATATGCTGTTATCATGTTGTCTTCTTTTCTCATTGCTGTAACTGCTCCTGCTACTAATGCCTCTTGTCCATTGTATAAATGAAGAAATCCACGAATCTTTTGCTGAATATACAATTGTCCTGCTTTCTCCTCAATTCTACGCATCAAAAGCATTTGCTCATACCAACCTAGGTAGGTTTCTTTTCCAATAGTAGGCTTTTTTGATGTCGCCTTTTTTGATGTTGTTTTTTTCGCCATAATTCCTATTTTCAAGATTACAAATTTATGATAAAACAATCATTAATACACGTACTTTTTATTTTTTCAGCTTTTGATAATTTACAAACCAAATTAAAAAGTATTTCGCACTTGGTTACAAGAGTAACGTTCCACTTTTATCCCCCTTTAAGTCCTCTATTTTAATAAAGAGTTATTAGGAAAAGTTTAATCTTGGTAAATCAATACCGTAGCATAAGCAGAAACCCCTTCTTCTCGACCTACAAAACTTAGTTTTTCAGTAGTAGTCGCTTTAATAGAAATAGCATCTTCTTCTATTTGCATACACTCTGCCAAGGTTTTTTTCATTTTGGGAATATGTGGATTAATTTTTGGCTTTTCAAGGGCGATGGTGCTGTCGATATTAGAAACCTTGTATCCCTTTTCTTTTAATAAAGCCACCACCTGTATTAAAAGAAGTTTACTATCTATGGCTTTATATTTTTCATCTGAAGGAGGAAAATGGTAGCCTATATCTCTTAAATTCGCTGCACCTAATAAGGCGTCACAAATGGTATGCACTAAAACATCTGCATCGGAATGCCCCACAGCCCCTTTTGTATGAGGAATTAAAATTCCCCCAAGGTAAAACTTTTTACCTTCTTCTATTCTATGAACATCAAAGCCAAAGCCAACTCTAATCTTCACTATCGTTGTGATTCTTTATTTAAATTACTAAACTGCTCGAAATTGAACTGCAAGCTAAAGCGAACTGTATTAGCCAATGGATTTTCACGAGCATTTCCCACTAAATAAGAAACATCTAAAGAGAACACTGTTAATTTTAATCCTATACCCATAGTCAAATACTTCCTATTTCCCTTGGTTGGGTCTTCAAAGAAATATCCCATTCTTACAGCAAATTGCTTATCATACCAATATTCCAAACCTGCAGAAAGCATAATTTCTCT
>CAZKFN010000010.1:0-44237 GCA_964552035.1 uncultured Flavobacteriales bacterium | reverse complement strand
CAGTATTATCGATATATAAAGTAAGGCAACTGAAATATCAGTATTATTTTTCGGTTGTTGGTTTCTGTGTTAATAAAGTGAAAGGGACAAATTTATATAAATTTGTCCCTTATCTATAATAGAATATAAATTCTCTTTCTCTTTAACTATTCAATGCTTCTGCACCCCCAACGATTTCTAATATTTCATTTGTAATAGATGCTTGTCGGGCTTTGTTATAAGCCAATTTAAGCTCTCCTAAGAGTTCTGTAGCATTATCTGTTGCCTTATGCATTGCGGTCATTCTAGCGCCATGTTCTGCAGCATGTGAATCCAATATTGCCTTATACAATTGAATCTTTATTGATTTGGGAATCAATTCAGTAATAATATATTCTTTTGAAGGTTCAAAGATATATTTCACATGACTTTTATCAGTTGTATTTTCGTCTTTCTCAGGCAATAAGGGCAAAAACTGTTCAACTTGAACAATTTGAGTAGCTGCATTTACAAATCGATTATAGACCAATTCAACTTTATCAAATTGCTTATAAGCAAAGCTATCCATAAACTTTTGTGCATATGCAGCAACATTATCAAAAGTTAAATCGTCGTATATCACTTCCATATTTCTGGGTAGTGCTGTTCCTTTAATAATAAACTCTGTTTTTCTGAAGTGATCTTTGGCTGCCTTACCAATAGTAACAACTGTTACACTCTTACCAGAATATTCTTCTATAAGTTGTGTGGTTTTCTTAATCACATTAGCATTAAATGCCCCAGCTAAGCCCCTATTTGAAGTAATGGCAACAATTAATACACTTTTAATTACTTCCCTTTCTTCTAAATATACGCCACTTTGAGTATCTTCTGTTGAATCGCTCAAATTGCTTAACAATTCCTTCAGCTTATTAGCATAAGGTCTCATTTGAGTAATTGCATCCTGAGCTCTTTTCAACTTAGCAGCCGAAACCATTTTCATGGCTTGGGTTATCTGCATAGTAGATGAGACCGAAGATATTCTAGAACGTATTTCTTTTAAATTTGCCATTGATATATAATTCTAATGGATTCTTATAAATTCTTATAATTTAAAACCAAATCAGCGGCCACCTTTTCCAATACAGAAGTCTCAGCATCTGTATACTTTCCTTCTTTTAAGGCATTTAAAGTATCCTTATGCTTAGCATTCATCAATTCTAGGAACTCTTCTTCAAATTTTTTCACTTGGTTTACCGGCACGTCACTTAATAATCCATTTGTACCTAGGTAAATAATAGCAATTTGATCTTCCACCTTCATAGGTGAATTTTGATTTTGTTTTAAAATTTCAACATTTCTTGCACCTTTATCAAGTACAGCTTTTGTTGCAGCATCTAGATCGGATCCAAACTTAGAGAAAGCTTCAAGCTCTCTATACTGCGCTTGGTCAAGTTTTAATGTACCAGCAACTTTCTTCATAGATTTAATTTGAGCTGAACCTCCAACACGGGAAACTGAAATACCAACATTAATCGCTGGACGAATCCCCTAAAGGAATAGATTCGACTCTCAGAAAATCTGTCCATCTGTAATTGAAATTACGTTAGTTGGAATATAGGCTGATACGTCTCCTGCTTGAGTTTCAATAATTGGAAGTGCAGTAATAGACCCTCCTCCTTTTACTTTACCCTTTAATGAATCTGGTAAGTCGTTCATTTGTGCAGCAATTTTATCATCTTGAATAATCTTTGCTGAACGCTCTAATAGTCTTGAGTGAAGATAGAAAACATCACCTGGATAGGCTTCACGTCCTGGAGGCCTTCTTAATAATAGAGATACTTCACGATAAGCTACTGCTTGTTTAGACAAATCATCAAAAACGATTAGTGCTGGTCTTCCTGTATCTCTAAAATATTCAGCAATTGCAACTCCAGTAAATGGAGCGTAGAACTGCATGGGAGCCGGGAAGGATGCATTCGCTGCTACAATAGTAGTATAAGCCATAGCGCCAGCATCTTCTAATGTTTTAACAATACCTGCAACAGTTGATCCCTTTTGACCTATAGCAACATAGACACAGTAAACAGGCTCACCTCTATCATAAAACTCTTTTTGGTTTATAATGGTATCAATAGCAACTGTAGTCTTTCCAGTTTGACGGTCTCCAATAATCAACTCTCTTTGTCCCCTTCCTACTGGAATCATAGAATCAATTGATTTAATTCCTGTTTGCAAAGGTTCATCAACAGGCTGACGATAAATAACCCCAGGGGCTTTACGTTCAATTGGCATTTCAAAAGTTTCTCCTTCAATAGGCCCTTTTCCATCAATAGGATTTCCAAGGGTATCAACAACTCTACCTAACATACCTTCACCAGTTTGAATGGAGGCAATTCTTCCTGTTCGTTTAACAGTATCTCCTTCTTTCACCTGATTTGAAGATCCTAGAAGTACCGCACCAACGTTATCTTCCTCAAGGTTTAATACGATGCCCATTAAGTTATTGTCAAATTCAATTAATTCCCCTGATTGAACTTGGGACATACCGTAAATTCTGGCAATTCCATCACCTACGTATATTACAGTTCCCACCTCTTCAAGGTCTGCAGCAGTATTTACACCCGCTAATTGATCTTTTAGTATTGCAGAAATTTCTGCTGGATTAACTTCAGCCATTTTTTATTGATTTTGTTCTATTTTGTCAGTACTAATTTTTGTTTTATATCTTTCAATTGACGGCGAATACTACCGTCAAGTTGTTTGTCATCAATTCTCAAAACTACTCCTCCTAGTAGATTTTTATCTACTTCTTCATTTAAATGTACTTCAGTATAATTAAGTATAGACTTAAATTTTTCGATAATCTCTTTTTTTAATGTATCACTTAACTTTACTGCCGTGCTAACATTTACTGTAGCAATATTATTCAGTTGATTATATTTTTCTACAAAAGCCAAAAATATAGGCTCTATAATTCCTTCTCTTTTATGTTTAGTAATTAGGTTAATAAAGTTTAAAGTAAGTTTATCAACCCTTCCGCTAAACATAGCATTTACAATGCTTAACTTCTTATCCATTTTAATTAATGGGCTTTTAAACAATAAGTCAAGCTCTCTATTTTCATTTACTAAGGACAGAATCATTTTTGCGTCATCCAATACCACTTCTAGTTTATTTTCTTCTTTAGAAAATAAGAAAAGTGATCTTGCATACCTTATTGCAGCTCTATTTCCTTTCATCTTTCTTAGGTAATTTAATTAAGCTTAGCATCTTTCATTGCAGATGCAATTAATTCCTTCTGTTTTTCAGTTGAGCTTAATTCCTCTTTAAGAATTTTTTCAGCAATATCTATCGAAAGCTCACCTACTAAAGATCTTAACTCAGAAACTGCTTTTGCACGTTCAGCTCGAATGGCTGATTCTGCCGCTGCAATAATCTTACTCCCTTCTTCTTTGGCTTCAGCTTTAGCTATTTCAAGCATTTTGCTTTTCATTTCTTTAGCTTCTTTTATAATTCCCTCACGTTCTTGTCTTGCTTCAGCCATCAATTTTTCATTGTCCTTTTTTAAAGCTTTCAGTCTTTCTTCTGCTTCTTTAGCATCCGTCAAAGATTTTTCAATTAAGTCTTCTCTGGCCTTAATCATTCCAAGAATTGGTTTCCAGGCAGTTTTTGCCAAGATAAATACGACGAGCAAAAAAGCAATGCTCGACCATATCATTGTTCCTATACTAACTTCTAACATGTTCTTTTTTCAAATGTTTTTTTAAAATAGTGCCACAGCCAACCGCTGCGGCACCACTTCTTAGCTTATTATTAGCTTATAATACTACGAGTAGACAAACGATTACTGCAAAAAGTGCAACACCCTCTACAAGTGCAGCTGCAATAATCATACTTGCTCTAATATCACCAGTAGCTTCTGGTTGTCTAGCAATTGATTCTAGTGCAGTAGCACCAATTTTACCAATACCAAGACCCGCAGCGATAGCAGCAACACCTGCTCCTAAACCTGCAAAACCAACACCTAAGGTTACTTCAAGTAATACGGTTGATAAATCCATTTTTATATATAGTTTAGTTAATAAATAGATTACAAATTAATGTGCCTCTTCAACAGCTGAACCGAAATACAGTGCAGCTAATAAGGTAAATACATACGCTTGTAAAAAGGCTACTAATAATTTTAACAAGTTCATAAATACCATAAACAGCACTGACCCAACTCCAACTCCATAACCTGCTGCAGCACTACTTTCTCCAAATATGAATATTAAAATAACAAAAGATAACAACAGAATATGTCCTGCTGTCATGTTCGCTGTCAAACGAATCATTAAAACAATAGGCTTAATAAATATTCCTGCAAATTCAATGGGTACTACAATGATTTTCACCAAGAAAGGAACACCATCCGGCCATAATATATGTTTCCAATAATGTTTGTTTCCATTAACTGAAGTAATGATAAACACAATACCCGCTAATACGAGTGTCACAGATATTCCTCCAGTGATATTATAACCTCCTAAAAAAGGAATAAGTCCGATTACATTAGCAATCCAAATAAAGAAAAAAGTGGAAAGTAAAAAAGGGGTAAAACGATCGGCCTTTTCTCCGATTGAAGGACGTGCAATTTCATCGCGTACAAACAACACTAGAGGCTCTATAAAAGATTGCAATCCTCTTGGGGCAGCAATCCCATCTCTTTTATATGCCTTAGCAACGGGATTGAATAAAAACAACATTAAAAGCACTACTAAAAACATTCCTACAACAGTTTTAGTAATGGATAAGTCGATGCTCACTGCCTTATTCTCAACCTTTCCAGCTTCATTAACCAACAATCCTCCCTCTTCAGCTAAATATATTTTCTCATGGTACATAACATAATCTTCATGTTGAAAATACTCTAATTCATCACCAGAAGCTGTAACAAGGGTCTTTGGGTTTTTATAAATCTTGGAGGAAGAAAATGAATCCCAACCTTTCTCAGACTTTATGATTATGGGTAAATAAATTGAAAAATCTCCTACAAAATGAATCTCATGTGCATCCGAAATATGATGCATAATCATTTCACTAGGGCTAAATTTACTTTTTGATGTCGCTGAGTCCTCCTGAGCGAAAGAAAACTGTATAACAAACAATGCCGCAAATAAGAAAAAGATTTTTTTCATGTAAGTACTCATTCTATTGGGATTAAACTCTCCTTTTTTCTTCAATCTTAAGGTCTTTCAAATTCGGTTGCAAAAGTACTGAATATATTAGTAAAATAACAAGGAAAAAGAATGATAAAATGACCAAGCGATAATGAACTACTTATCAGCACATTAAGGTCTTGTATCTAAGTTGTTCAGAGAGATTTTAAGTAGTTATAAGATAAACAATTAGAAATATGATTTTTAATCCTTTTGTTTATTTGTTGAAGAGTTTTGTTTTAATTTTTTAAATAAAAGCATTGTGCTTAAAATCGTATATGCAAAATACATAAGCATAAATACAATAGCAAAATCCGGCTTTAGTTCCGGAACCATTAGCAATACGACCAGCAAGATAGCCAGGGAAAATAATAATTTAACGGTCATACTACCCATAAAAAAATTGACAAAAAGCTGTGGTCTTTCACCAGCTTTAGAAAGTAGAAGCTTGTATATGATTGCCGTTATAAAAGGAAAATAGAGATACAACAGCCAATATTGTTGATGCCAAATCAAGTCAAATGCTTGATTAATTAAGTAATGAATTCCACCTAAAAAGATGGTCAACAAAACTATCATATAATAAAAGGTAGACCTCATTTAGATAAATCTTTAATTACAAGATACATAGAAGCAAATACTGCGAGTAAAGATAAAACAATTGTAAAAATTGGTGTTTCTAAAGCCATATACTCATCCAACCGAATTCCCCCAAACACTCCTGCTAAAATAACTACTGCCATTTGCATGGTTAATCCGGAATACCGCATGAAATTTTTAGGCGGTTTTACCCCTTTTCTCTTCTTCTTTTCGGCCATCATCTATGCCTTTAATAACGGCACCCATTTTACAATTTCCTGAAAAATTAGCTCCAGGCTCTATTTGTAACTTATTTGTTGAAATTTCTCCTACCAAATTGGCTGTAGAAGTTAAGGTAAGTACCTCTTCAACTTGAATATTTACTTTTACCCCACCAGAGACCGTAGCATTTACACATTGAACTGAACCTTCAATTACACCATTTTCTCCCACAACTACTTTCCCTTCAGACTTTAAATTTCCACTTAATTTTCCATCGATTCTAATGTCTCCTTTACAAACGATGTCACCTATAATTTCAGTGCCACTTCTTATAATATTTATTGCTGAGGCATCTGCTTCGTTGTTTCTTGCCATATTTTTTTGCTTTGACTTAAACATTAGTAATAATAATTAGATTACAAATTTAGCATTTCTATTGAGCTTTCCTTAAAAAAAACAACTTTTGAACAAAGCTGATCAACTTTTTAATTAAAGATAACACTTTTAAATCCCTTCTAAACCTTTAAAGTAAATAGTTTTTTTGAAAAAAATCCATGTATTTATCCTCCTCACTATTTTGAAATAACAGCTGAAAATTAGGCACTGAAATAACATACATTTTCCCTTTTTTTCTTTCCACATCTATCATTAAGCCATTGTTATTTTGCAAGGTTTTATAATATCGCATAGCATCTTTATCATCTTTAAATGTTCGAATAAGGAATATATCTTTCTTCCCTAATTGAGTATCGGTAAAATCCAACTTTTTTTCTCTAAAAGACCTCCCATTAAAGTTAGATAATTTATTTTTCAACACATTTAGGCCCTTAGTGTTTTCAGGAAAAGAAATCATAAACATATGTGGTTTGGAAAATTCCTTATTGAACAATACTTCAGAAGAGACTCCTTTATTTTCATTATTCATAAAATTTAGAATCTTTTGGGCACTTTCTTTTAAAGGGCTTTCATTATGCTTTTCTATAAATGCCTCAATCTCAGTCTTAAAAACACTTTGACTAGAGCGATAGCCTATAGATTTTAAACGTAAAAAATCAAACTTAGCCTGAATATGATTCTTTTTAAAAACAGAATCCGCACGATCACAACTTGTTATGACATCATCATATAGTTTATAAAGATAAAGTCTATAGGTTGCTTCATAATACTCTTCTATTTTTTCTTTGGTCTCTTTATTTTCCTTATTGTAATTTGGATTTTTTATTAAATACGCATACTCACTAAAAGGGTGGTTATCCAGCACCCAGTTTTTTTGAATTAGGGCATCTTCTTTATACCCTTCAACCGTAAAAATTCGGTAGAGCTGATAATGGGAGGGTAAGTTGTATTGAGAAGTATCGTAAGTAGAAGTAACTCTTTCAAAAGCTTCAATAGCACTTGTTGGATCCTCGAAATCTTCTTTAAAAATGGCTCCAACATTATACAGTGCTTCTACTAATTTTCCATGAACCTTCAATTTATCCTCCATGCTGTTAGGAATATTGGCTAAATAAGCTTCTGGGTCATATTTTTCATTATTCTCATCTTCTACTATCAGCTCTTCATTCTCATTCCCTCCTTGAGCAAGAACTGCAGATCGTGATTTTCTACGCCAATTATCTTCTAAAGCTCTATCTCCCCATACGTTTTCAAACTCTGTTCTACCTTTAGCCATATTCGAAGGGTTATAGAAATACCATTTCCCAGCTCCAAAAATTCCACCTTGATTTTCTGCTTGTATTCTCAATCGTTCTTGTTCTCGAATTTCAGCTAACCTTTGGCGCTCCTCTTCAGCTTTAATTTCTTTTATTATATTATCTACTCTTTTTCTCTGATCTTCTTTAGAAAGCTTTGCCAGGTTTAACAAACTATCGGAAAGCTGAATTACTTTAAGGTTTTTCACCAGTTCTTGCAAGCTGCTGTTTTTACTATCCGCCTTATAGTATTCCGGGTGCTCTTCAGGTAAAAATTGCAAAGTACTGTCGTAAAAGCTTTGTGCTAAAATATAGCTGGGTTGTTCAAAATAAATATCGGCTAACTTCAAATAAGACAATCCTTTTTGTCTCACATTACTTACACTTGTTTGGGCTGATTTTTTTAGGTATTTAATTGCTAAGTTCTCATTATCTTCTTTTAAAGCTAATTCTGCTAAGGCATAATAAATTTGATCTTTGAACTCCTCATTTTTCTTATCCTTAAGCATTTTGTTAAGTTCTTTCTTTATCTGCGAGATGCTTCCTCCACTTTTATCAAAAGCCATGGCTCGGCTTATTCTAGCATTAAACCTCATGGTATAAGAAGGGTTGAGTTTAATGACATCCTTATACAGACTCATAGCTGTGCTTAGCATTCCCATTTGATGATGAAGCTGGGCTAAAACAAAAGTATATCTTCTTAAAGCCTCTTTATCTTTAGTATATTTTATAGCTTCTTCAAGTTTAGGAATGGCTTCTGCATAATCCTTATCTTTTTTAATGTGATAATCGGCATAAGCTGCATAATACAGACCTCTATATTCCTTAGGAAATTTATTTTTATGCGCTTCTCCTATTTCTAGAAATTCTTCAGCCTTATTCCAACTTCTTGTTTCAATATAAGACTTAATCAGCCAACTTAGTCCATCGTATCGTTCTGGGATATCTTTAAAAGACTGAAAAACATATAAGAAAATATCTTGAGCAATACCGTGTTCATCCTTATAGAAGCGAGCTTTCCCAATAAGCAAATAACAATCATCAATCCATTTTACATGTTCTTTTCTACGAATATAAATGGAGTGTCTTTCAATAACATTGGAGTTTTTTTCAATCACAATATCCATATCTTCATATAAGGCTTGTGATTGCTCTTCTGTGGGGTAGATAAATAAGGGTAACAATTGAGAATAATCGTCTTCATGTTCTTCACGAAGATGATCATCGGTTTCTTTCATAATCTCCCTTGCATTAAAGTACCCATTATAATGAGCAGTAGTATTGTGATAGGCTCTTGTAAAGAAGGTATTTTTATCCGTTTTGCAAGACCAAAAAACAAGGGAAATTAAAAAGATTAATATGTGGAACTTATATTTCACAAAAACTACAACTGTATATTTATAAATTTACTTTAAAAACAATAACGTGCTTTTTATCAAAATATTCCATTTTTTTCTTTTACTAAACTCTATTTGTATTCTTAAAATTATATTTTTGATAAATGAGTAGCGAAATTAAAGAGAATATCAATGAAATTAGGCTTTTATTTCTTACACTTTTTTTTAAAAGTAATTATAAAAGCGTCTTGCTTCAACTTTAGTCCCAATATATTTTCGGATATTTGACCCTTGTATTCATGCTTATGGAGGAAAATAAAAAAAACCGAAAAATTCTCAAAAAATTAAAAAATAAGTACCGTTTAGTAATCATGAATGATACTTCTTTTGAAGAGAAATTTTCCTACCGACTTTCACCCTTAAATATTGTTACCTTAGTATTGACTTTAGCATTTATATTAATGGGAACAGTAGCAGCTTTAATTGTCTTTACTCCACTTAGAGAATATATCCCTGGTTATACTGATGTTACTCTTCGTCAAGAGCTAACTAAAATGGTTTTAAAAAGTGATTCTTTAGAAGAAAAACTCATGCAAAACAATCTTTATTTAAATAACATTCAAACAATTTTAAGAGGTGATACCCCTGATTCCGATTTAATAATTGAAGACTCACTTCATCCAATTAGTGGTGAAGTCATAAAATCAGCAGGGACAGCTGATCGCTCCATAGATGATTCTTTATTAAGAGAATATGTAGAACGTGAAGACGCCTATTCTATAAATGTTCATAGTGATTTTAGCCCTGGTGGAACAGAGGACTTATTTTTCTTTACCCCGCTTAAAGGTCCAATTACCAATGACTTTGACCCTAAAAACAATCATTTCGGGGTAGATATCGTATCCCCAAAAAATGAAACAATTAAAGCATGTTTGGATGGAACTGTTATCTTTGCGGATTGGACTGTTGGGACTGGCTATGTAATACAATTACAACATAAAGATAATCTTTCATCAATTTACAAGCACAACTCTATATTACTTAAAGAAGTAGGTAAAAAAGTAAAAGCTGGAGAAGCTATAGCAATTGTTGGTAATTCTGGAGAATTGACCACTGGACCACATTTACACTTTGAATTATGGAAAGATGGAATTGCTATTAATCCAACAAAATATATTAATTTCAATTAAAATAAAAAATAGAAATGGGAATTAAGGCGTCGCTCAGTAAGCCTTTTGCAACTTTTATAGCACAAAAAAATAAAAAATGGTCTAAACAGCCCATCGATACTCAAAGGAGGGTTTTCTACCAATTAATTGCTAGTGCAGAAAGTACAGTTTTTGGGAAAGACCATAAATTTTCAACTATAAAAAGTTATGAGGATTTTAAACGTCTTGTTCCTATACGTTCTTACTCCGATTTTGAACCTTATATAGAAAAAATAAAAAAAGGGGAAGAGAATATCCTCTGGCCGGGCAAACCTCTTTATTTAAGTAAAACTTCAGGTACAACATCAGGAGCAAAGTATATACCTATTTCCAAAGCTTCCATGCCCAATCATTTGCACGGTGTTAGGGATGCTATTTTACATTATATTGCAGAAACTGGTAACACCCATTTTGTAGACCATAAGATGATCTTTATACAAGGAAGTCCGAAATTAGATACTTCTTCAAAGGTCCCTATTGGCAGATTATCAGGTATTGCTGCACATCATGTTCCTCCCTATCTACAAAAAAACAGAATGCCTTCGTATGAAACCAACTGCATTTCTAATTGGGAAGAAAAAATTGATGCCATTTGTAGGGAAACCCTCCCAGAAAAAATGAGCCTTATAAGTGGCATTCCCCCTTGGGTACAAATGTATTTTGAAAGACTTATCGCCATTAGTGGTAAAAAGGATATTCAGTCAATTTTTCCAGACTTCTCTTTATTTATTTATGGTGGAGTAAATTATGAGCCTTATAGAAATAGAATGGAGAAATTGATTGGAAAGAGCGTAGATTCTATTGAGCTTTATCCTGCCTCAGAAGGTTTTATAGCTTTTCAAGATAGCCAAGAAGAGGATGGAATGCTCTTGTTGCTCAACTCTGGCATTTTTTATGAATTTATCCCTGCGGATCAGTTCTTTGAAGACAACCCTCCTAGGCTCTCAATTGAAGATGTTGAGCTCGGAGTCAATTATGTTATTATCTTAAATACCAATGCTGGGCTATGGGGTTATAACCTTGGGGATACCGTTAGGTTTGTCAATAAGGATCCTTATAAAATAGTTGTAAGCGGAAGAATAAAGCATTATACCTCAGCTTTTGGGGAGCATGTTATAGTAGAAGAAGTTGAAAAGGCCATTGCTTATGCTTGTAACGAGCTAAACGTAGAAGTAGCCGAATTCCACTTGGCTCCTGAAGTAAATCCCCCTGAAGGAGAGCTGCCCTATCATGAGTGGTTTATTGAGTTTACCTCTAAGGAAGTTGACTTGCAAAGCTTTCAACAAATTTTAGACATGAAACTAAGGCAACTCAACCCTTATTACAAAGATTTAATTAATGGAAAAATACTTCAAACCTTAAAAATTCACACTATACCCGAAGGTGGGTTTAAGGCCTATATGAAAAGTAAGGGCAAGTTAGGTGGACAAAATAAATTACCAAGACTGGCCAACAATAGAACTATTGCAGAAGATTTAAAAGAAATAGAAAAGTACTTTTAAAATCTGCTTACTTTAATCATCGATTTTTCCTTTTATTTAAGACATAGAAAACAAGTAAAATACATCTTATTTATACCTAAATTTGAGCTTGTTATTATGATTAAATCACTTATTCTTAAATCTACCACTAGTCGTGGGGCCATTTTTTTGATTGACATTGCCATAGTGGGTGTCTCATTTTTCATGGCTTATATGCTACGCTTCAACTTTAATGTCCCCATTCAAGAGATTGAATTAATCCAATATGCCCTACCAGTAATTTTAAGCATTCGAATCCTTAGTTTCATTTTAGGAAAAACCTATGTAGGGATAATACGCTATACCAATACTGATGACGCAAAGCGAATTATTTTTGTTAATATTCTAGGGAGTATTCTCATTGCTTTATCCAATGTATTTTCCTATTCCAGCATGAGCTTATTTATCATTCCAACATCTATTGTTATTTTGGAATTCCTAATTACTTCTTTTATCATGGTGGGTTTAAGAGCTTTTGTAAAAAGCATTAATGTCAATGCTCAACACACCGACAAGTTAAAGGAAAATCTTTTAATATTTGGCGCAGGAGAAGCAGGTTTAATTGCTAAAAGAACTATAGATCAAGATGCTTACAACGATTTTAACATTGTAGGGTTTGTTGACGACGACAAGAAAAAAACAAAAAGAAAAATAGAAGACAAAAAAATATACGACGGGAGTCAACTTAATAGAATTTTAAAGGAAAAAGAGATTAATACACTTATTATTTCCACCATAAATATTAGTAAAACAAGAAGGACAGAAATTATTCAAACCGCTATAGAAAATAAAGTGCAGGTTCTCAATGTTCCTTCTCCTTCAAAATGGATTAATGGTGAATTAAGTGTAAAGCAAATCCGACAAATAAAAATTGAAGACCTTTTAGGTAGAGACCCTATAACACTTTCACAAGAAACTATTAAAAAACAGCTTCAAGATAAAATAGTCCTTATTACTGGTGCTGCTGGCTCCATAGGTAGTGAGATTGTACGTCAAGTAATTATTTACCAACCTCAAAAAGTAATTCTATTAGATCAGGCAGAATCTGACCTTTACAACCTTCAAATGGAACTAGCTCCTTTAAAAAAGGGTAAATGTACGGAAATCGTCATAGGAGATATTTGCAATTATCATAGAATGCAGAAAGTCTTTTCTCACTTTCAGCCTCATATTGTATTTCATGCTGCAGCCTATAAGCATGTCCCTCTTATGGAAAATAATCCTTATGAAGCAGTACATACCAACATTAAAGGAAGCAAAATTATCGCTCAACTTTCTGATGAGTATAAAATAGAAACCTTTGTTTTAATCTCTACTGATAAGGCTGTCAATCCCACTAATGTTATGGGTGCGTCAAAGCGAATTGCCGAGATTTATATTCAAGCATTTAACCAACGTTCTTCTACTAAATTTATCACCACAAGATTTGGAAATGTCTTAGGCTCAAATGGTTCTGTTATTCCACTCTTTAGAAAACAAATAGAAAAAGGTGGTCCGCTTACGGTGACCCATCCAGAAATTACTCGTTTTTTTATGACCATTCCTGAAGCTTGTCAATTAGTCTTAGAAGCTGGAGCTTCAGGCAATGGTGGAGAGATCTTTGTTTTTGATATGGGAGAGTCTATAAAAAT
Organism: uncultured Flavobacteriales bacterium; assembly: GCA_964552035.1. Taxonomy (GTDB): domain Bacteria; phylum Bacteroidota; class Bacteroidia; order Flavobacteriales_E; family Vicingaceae; genus CAZKFN01. The sequence goes on along the minus strand of CAZKFN010000010.1, from coordinate 30,890 downwards.
TAGAGACCTTGCTTCTCAAATGATTCGCCTTTCTGGCTTGGAAGAAGGAAAAGACATACAAATTATTTACACAGGTTTACGACCAGGAGAAAAGCTTTATGAGGAATTGCTAAGTAATGAAGAAAATACCCTACCTACCCATCATCCTCAAATCTTAATTGCCAAGGTAAAAGAATACGAATACAAAGCAATAAGAGAAAGTATTGAACTGCTAATTCTATCTGCAGAAAATGAAGAAAACAATAAGCTTGTTAAGCAAATGAAAGCATTAGTTCCAGAGTACATTAGCAACAATTCTGTTTTTGAGAGTTTGGATTAATTTTAACCCACATCTTTCGTTTTAATTTTAACTTCAATTCCATAACTATGGATTCTTTTAATATAGAGAGCTACATTACTTCTGGTACCAAAGAGCAAGGATTAGTTCTTTGGGCTTTGTCCGACTTTAGGGCCTATACGGCCCAAGAATTGGCAAATTATGCCAACTTATCTCTTGAAAGGACTAAGACCTTTTTAAAAACACTTCAAAAAAACCACCTCCTATATGTACTCAACAATAGAAGGCCTTATTATCGGTTGGCTAATGCTTCAATTGCTCATGCAGTAGATAAAATTTTAATTCAAAAGGAAATTGATAAACCAAAACTTTACAAGTTGAATCCTAAATTGTTTTCTAATCTACATTATTGTAGGAGCTGCTATCAACATTTAGCGGGTAAAGTTGGAGTAGAGTTAACTATGAGTCTGCAAGCCAAGGGAATCATTGTGCTTCAAAAAGAAAAGGGAATGGAATTTTTTACAATTTCACAAAAAGGTGAGGGGTTCTTCAATTCACTACAAATTGACCTTCAAAAATTAAAAACTAAAAATATATTTATAAAAAATTGCCTAGATTTTAGTGAAAGAAAATACCATTTAGGAGGAGCATTAGGAGTTGCCCTTTTAAAAGCTATGATTGATAAAGAATGGTTTATTAAAAATGAACCTAGTAGAATACTTTATCCTACAAAGCAAGGGAAATATAATTTAAAAAGACTACTTGGTATGAGGTTTTAAATATAAAAAAGGCAAACCAGAATAGCTTGCCTTTTTTATACAATTTCTTTTATTATAATTTAAAAGACAATCCTATGTTACCCCAACCGTAAGCTCCTCTACCACCTTCTAAATAAACTCCAAGGTTTGGATTAAACATATAACGCACTCCTACAACTGGACCAAAAATAACAGAACCAGTAGTATTGGTTCCCTCTAAATATGGATTATCATATTTCCATGAATAAGTTTCATATCCTAGGAGTAATCTAGCATAAAAATCAACTTTTTCATCGTCGATATCTGTGTCAAACGCATCGTTAAAGAAAGGTACAGCATGGAAAGTACCTTGAGCACCAAAAGCAATGTTGGTAAATTTATCTTTGTATACTATTGAGTTTCCGCGGTTATCATAGGTGTATTTATACCCTCTGCTGTAATATCCAGCAAATCCTCCAACACTAAACATATCTGAAACTCCAAAATTTAAGCTCGCTGAAATCGGTACAATTCCCGTTCTTTTTACATTGCTATAAAGAACTCCACTATACCAACCATATCCATATACACCAAGGCTTACCCCTGCATTTAATGAAACATCACCAGCAGCATGTGCTTGAGCATTTATCTTATTCCCCCAAGGAAGAGCGATTAAGAGTGTTAAAATTGTCAAAAATGTAATTGTTCTCATTTGTATATAAAGTTTTGTTTAGCACAAAAATAACATAAATTTCTATAACCTCAATTAAACATATTTATATTATCAGCTTTATGATATAAGCGCTATAGTTAAAAAACAAACTATGTTTATTTATTGTCAATTCCGTTCTTATAAATATTAACTTTGTGCGCTATTATATTCAGAATAGTATGATACAATTTTCCCCACCCAAAATATATCAAGAAATTATTGATGAAGTAGTTGATACTTTAAAATCCGGCTGGATTACCACAGGGCCTAAAACCAAACAATTAGAGAAAGAATTAGCAGCATTCTGCCATGCTAAAAAGGCATTGTGCCTCAATTCAGCCACGGCTGGGATGGAGTTGGTGCTTCGTTGGTTTAACATTGGCGAAGGCGATGAGGTAATTCTTCCAGCTTATACCTATTGTGCAACTGCCAATATTGTTTTACATTGTGGTGCTACTCCTATTATGGTGGATGTTGATGAGAATTTTAACATAGATGTCGAAGAGGTTAAGAAAAAGATAAACTCTAAGACCAAGGCTATTATTCCCGTTGATATTGGTGGTTTCCCGTGTAATTATGACGATTTAAATAAAATCATTCGTTCAAAGGAAATTGTAGATATTTTTAAACCTAATTCTAAAGAACAAGAACAATTAGGTCGTATTTTACTTATGGCTGATTCAGCTCATAGCTTTGGTGGAAAATATCAAAATAAAACTTTGGGGACTGATGCCGATACTGTAATTTTTTCTTTTCATGCTGTAAAAAACTTAACTACTGCTGAAGGAGGTGCTGTTATTCTAAATTTACCCCCACCATTTGACAATGAGGAAATCTATCAAGTTTTAAATATCAAATCCCTTCATGGACAAACTAAAGATGCACTTTCTAAAACCAAGGGAAACTGGAGATATGATGTTATAGAGGCAGGTTATAAGTCTAACATGACTGACATTTTAGCTTCTTTAGGCTTGGTGGAACTAAAGAGATATGCTTCTGAAACTATCCCTAGAAGAAAGGAAATATTTAAGCAATATCAAGAAGCTTTTGAAGGTGAAGCTTGGGCAGAAACTCCACAATTTAAATCTTCAAATAAAGAAGGCTCTTATCATTTATACATGCTGAGAATAAAGGATATTAGTGAGCGTCAAAGAGATGCTATTATAGAAGAAATATACAAAAATGGCGTTGCTGTTAATGTACATTTCCAACCGCTACCTTTGTTGAGCTTATATAAAAATCTAGGTTATAAAATAGAAGATTATCCTAAAGCTTTTGATAACTATTCTAGAGAAATCACCTTACCTGTTTATTACGATTTAACCGATAAAGATGTAAAAATTGTAATTCAAACGGTGAAAAATGCGGTTAGAAAAATACTATCGTAAATGAAGCGCTTGTTTGATCTAATTTCTTCTATTCTGGTATTGGTTCTATGCTCTCCATTATTTTTAATCATCGCTCTAACAATAGTAGTCAACTCTAAAGGTGGAGTATTTTATAAACAAGCAAGAGTGGGGAAGGATGCAAAAATTTTCTACCTATATAAATTTCGAAGTATGAAAGTAGGAGCTGATAAAAAAGGGTTGATTACAACTAATAATAAGGAGGATAGAATCACTGCCGTTGGTAGATTTCTTAGAAAATACAAATTGGATGAACTTCCACAGCTCATCAACATCATCTTCAATGAAATGAGCGTAGTTGGCCCAAGGCCAGAAGTAGAACAATATGTCAACTTATATACTGAAGAACAAAAAAAGGTGCTTTCCGTAAAACCTGGTCTAACGGACTTAGCTTCCTTAGCCTACATTAACGAAAGTGAAATTTTAAGTCGAGTTGAAAATCCCCATCAAGTTTATATTGATGAAATCATGCCCAAAAAACTGGCTTTAAACCTGGAATACATCGAAAGACAAAGCTTTTTATTGGATTTGAAAATAATTCTTAAAACATTAGGAAAGATAATACGCTAAGTTATAGCTTCCTTTTGATGAGCAGGATGGAAATACAATAAGCTATTAAATAGAACAAAAAATACTACTCCAGCTTCTCGTTCTAATATTGACTCTACTGCTAATATAATTAACATGCAAAGCATAAAGTATAAGTATATATAATTCCCTTCTAAAAAGGCTTTTATCATAGGCAAAATCAAAACAGTTAGCCAAAATAACAATCCTAGAAGCCCAAAAGCAATCAACCACTCAAAATACTGATTGTGTGCATTTAGCTTATACTCATAAGCATGGGTAATTCCATTTTTAGCATAAGAGGCTATTAAAACATCTTTTTTATCTCCAGTTCCAACGCCAATCCATGGATTATCCTGAAAAACTTTAACAGCTTCTTGCCAAATTAAAATTCTTATGGCACTACTTTCCTTCGCATCTTTAGGAATATTTTCTGCTCTAGTAATTTTTTGAATGCTACTGAATCTATTTTTTAAGACTGGAACAGTTAGGAAAGCAACTGTTAACACAGCAACTAAAATAATAACTGAAGAAGTAGCTATCATTTTAGAATGCCTATGAATAGCTTGAAATAGAAATATCAAAACCAATAAAAGCAGAATAAGAATTCCTATTTTGGAATTTAAAAAATAATTGAAAACAAAAAGAAAAGCTAGTAAGGTATAAAATAAAATAGGTTTCGTTTTTTTAACTCTAACATCTATAGCCTTCATTAAAAGTATAAAAGCGGTAACTAAATATATAGAAAGATAGGAAGGATGATGAAAAATAGAAAGTTCAATATAGGAAGGTAAATAAGCAAAAGATACTCTATATGAACTTATAAACATCGATAAAACAGCCGCTATACAAATGGCAAAAACAAAACCCCATATTATAATCTGGTATTGTTTTCTATTCAGAGAGTTCATTGCAGCAATGGAAACAGGCAAGACTAAGAAAGCTAATTTATACTCCAACTCCTTTAATCCCATACTCATATTTTCAGTGTATAATAAACCTACAACATAAATCAAGTAGCCGGATAAAAAGAGTAAAAACAAAGGCCTACTTTTTAAATTATGGAGGCTTTGTTGAAAGGTTTGAGTAAAAAAAACAGCTGCCACAAAAAAAACAATTCCCCCAGCCAAATGAATCCCAAATGGCAAACACATTAGCAAAAGTGTCAAAGCTAAGGTTGGAAAATTCTCCTTAAGGAGTACTTTATTTTTTATTGTGGTATTCAACTCTTTCTATAAATGTTTTAAATCTCTGTTTATAAAACAGCAAATTTTTTTATGAAAAGCGCAACCAAAGGTAAAAATTAATGATTAGAACCAAAATGGACTTTTAAAGACTCGGCAATTTTCATCCCCGCATCTCCTTGTCCATAAAGTATCTTATCAAAATTAATTTGCTCTTGCTTTATTTTCTCTGCTTCTTGGATTAGCTTCATTTTATCTGCACCCACCAAAATATTAAACCCATGCTCTACCAATTCGATCCACTCTGTTTGGTCTCTCATTGTAATGCAAGGTTTTTTAAAGAAAAAAGCTTCTTTTTGAAGTCCTCCACTATCGGTAATAACTCCTTTACAACTCCTCAACAATTGAATCATCTCAAAATAACTTTGAGGCTCTATTATCTCTACTTCAAGTTTTAGCTTGTTTTTCTTTAAAGCATTTTTTGTTCTTGGATGCAAAGGAATTACAACTTTTGTTTGTCGATGAATTTGGTTTAATCCTTCCACCAAGCTTTTTATACGATTGATATCATCTGTATTTTCAGCACGATGAAGAGTGCAAAGAAAGAAATCTTCTTCCACCTCAACTTCTTCTAATTGTTGAGCATAAAATAATGCAGCATCGTACATAACATCTCCAACATTTTCAATGTGAATATCAAAATTACCATATCCTTCAGCCTCCAAATTCTTCTTTGCCTGCTCTGTTGGAATGTATAAAACAGAAGAAATTCTATCCGTCAAGATTCTATTTACTTCTTCAGGCATTTTCATGTTAAAACTGCGTAATCCAGCTTCAACATGTGCCACCGGAATATGAATCTTTTGAGCTGCGAGTGCTGCTGCCAAAGTAGAATTAGTATCTCCATAAACCAAAACAACCTGTGGTTTTTCTTTTACCAACACCTCTTCAATTTTCTCCAGCATCCTCCCTGTCATTGCTCCATGATTTAATCCATGAACCTCAAGATTGTATGCAGGCTTTGGAATCTGCATTTCCGTAAAAAAAACATCAGACATATTTTTGTCAAAATGTTGCCCTGTATGTACAATCTTTTCTTGAATATTTAATTTCTGAAAAGCTCTACTTACCACAGCGGCTTTAACAAACTGTGGTCTTGCACCAACTACTGTAATTACTTTCATAGCATCTTCTTTAATTCTAGCTCAAATGATTTTGCAATATTATCTCTATTAAATTTTTCTCTTACATATTTGGCACCGTTTTTACCTAATTTTTGAAGTAGCTTATCATCTTTCAACAAGCTTAACACTTGTTTTGCCATTTCTTTTTCATTCTCAGGCTCATAAAATAAACCAGCTTCTCCCTCTTCTACAAAAAGTTGATAAGCTTCTCCTTCTACTCCAAGAATAAGAGGAACTTCCATAGCTAGATTTTCAAATATTTTGGAAGGTATGGCTCCTTTAAATAAGTCTAGTTTTTTTAAAGGTATTAAGGCTACGTCAATGGCTTTGATAATAGCGGGCATTTCTGATTTACTAACAGCATCTTTAAAAGTTAGATTATTCAATCGCAATTCTTTGGCCATTTGCTGTAAATCATCTTTACACGGCCCACTACCCAATAATACAAATTGTAAATTTTCTTCTTTTTCTAGAATTTTAGCTGTTTTTAAAATTACTTCTAATCCTTGTGCATGTCCTATAATCCCTGCATAAAGGAAAATCTTATCTGTAGGTATAAACCCATTTTCTTCTCTCCAGTTAGAAGTTATTTTTATGGGATTATAAAAATTCACATCCACTCCATTGGGCAGCCAACAAATAGCCTTTTTGGGAAACCTTCCCTTGATATTTTCTACGATTCCCATAGTTTGCCCACTTATTAAATCAGACTTTTTATATAAATATTCTTCTAAGATAGTTGCCATTTTTAAAAATAAGGGATTGGTTACCAAACCTAATTTTTCAGCACTTTCTGGCCATAAGTCAGATACATTAAATATAAATTTCGCTTTTTTCTTTTTAGCTAAGCGCACAGAAGACATTCCCAAAAATAAGGGGGGAGATTCACATAATAAAAAATCGTAGTGTTTTTCCAGTTTCGATTTTCCAACCCAATAACTCGACCAAACGAAAGAAAAATAATTTCTTAACCTTTGAACAATAGATTTAGATTTGCTTACATAAATAGAAGAACGATACACTTTTATTCCTTCCATTTCTTCATAAACATACCTCTTCCCTCTATATTGTTCATGAATTTCCATTTGAGGATAATTCGGCATCGCAGTTAAAACACTCACATCAATGCCCGCATTCTGAAGTCTTAAAGCCAATTCATACAATCGGTTTTGAGGAGCTCCAATTTCTGGAGGAAAATATTGAGTATGTATTAAAAGTTTCAATTTTACAATTGTTTTTTAGTGTATTCTTTTAAAACTTTAGCATAAGCTTCCTTTTGCAATACTACTGATTTAACCTCATTATATCTTTTCTCCACAAACTCACGGGCAGCATTAGCATGAGCTTTATATTTCTCAGGTTTAAAGATATACTCCTCCATAGCTTCTAAACAATGCTTTTTATCTAATTTTTTTAAAACTATTCCTGTTTTATCTTCTTCTAAGGTTTCTTTTAAGCCTCCTCTATCTGAAACAATTACAGGTAATCCAGAAGCTGCTGCTTCTAAAACACTTACGCCAAAGCTCTCATACCTTGAAATGTTAATTAATACATCTGAAGCTCGCAATACAAGGGGTACTTTTTCACGTACTATTTTTCCATGAAAAAATATTTGTTTGCCTAAATGTTTGCCAGCCAATTCCTCATATTCCTCTCTTTTCTCACCCTCACCATAGATGTTTAAAATAAGTTTACAACTTGGGTATTTGGCTAATAAATCTACAAATGCTTCTATTGCAATATCAATCCCATAAGTAGGCATTAATGATTTTGTAATAACAAACACAAAAGATTCTGTCATTTTTATTTCTTTTCTTGGGAAAAAAGTTGTTAAATCTACACCAAAAGGAATTTGCAAACTATGATTTATAGCATAAACTTCTTGCAACTCCTTTAGCATTAGCTGGCTTGACGAAAAAACCATTTTAGATTTTCCAAGTATTGCTTTTATTGTTTTCCTATGGATAAAGCTCTTTTTTGGAAAGACCATTAAATCACTTCCCCAAACTGACAACACATAAGGATTGAATCTACTTAAATAGGCAAGTAATCCATAACTGCTTATATAATGAGCATGCAATAAGTCCGGATTAAAATCAGTTATTTCTTTTTTTAATTTAGAAAGTGTTCTTAAATAATGTATTTTTTTCAACAATGAATTAGAAGACTTTACCACATATTTTGCACTTATTGCTTTAATCTTCTTATTGGTATCTAGCTCTTTTATTTCTTCAGAAAGTAAGTTTAAACTAAAAAGACACAACTCTACACCTTCTTTTAATAAGGACTTGACCCATCGTGCTGTATGTGCTGAACTTCCATCTGCCAAAAGAAATACCTTCATCTTTTACAAATGTTTTAGTAACTGTATTAATGTCTGTAATCCCCTATTTCTTGAGTATTTGCTTGAATCAAATGCATTCATTTTTATTGATCCAACTTTTTCAATTGCCTTTTTAATTGCAGCTGAATTGTTTTCTGCCCAAACAACAGGATAATTTTCTAGTTCACCTTGAAGTGCTCCAGTCTTAAGCTCTCCATTTGTAATTATTAAAATGGGAATCTGCATGGCAATATAATCGTAAACCTTAGTTGTAGATTCAAAAGGTGCACCTGAAGTCACTATTAAAGCCGCATCACAATTGGAAATAAACTCCATCATCTCAAGATAAGATTTCATACCATGCTCAACAAACTTATTTCCTTTATTTATAAAATTTGATTCTTTTCCTAAATGATGTAATTCCCATCCTTCTATCTTTTCAATAACATTTACTAGGTTTTGTGGATTTCTATCCCTATAAAAAGATCCTGCATAAACGATTCGTTTTTCAATTCCCTTCTTTTTTACCAATACTTTAGGCAACAACTTTTCATTAAACCCATTGGGTATTATTTTAAATTTATTAGCCTCTTTTTCATACCCACACAATAATTCCAAACAATATTGATTAACTGAAATCACTAAATCGGCTGCTTTATTATATCTTTTTTCAAAAAATTGTTTGAGTTTAATCTTTAACCAACTATTATTAAATCTCGGATTTTTTGCAAAAGGATCTCTATAATCTAAAATAATTTTTGAGCCAAATTTCTTTTTAAAATACTTGAACAAACCAAAATACATAAAAGGACCTCCACTCATCACAACATGGGTGATTTCCTCAATTCCACTATTATTGAGAGTTTCAATAATAGCAGGCTTCCAAGCATTTCCTTTATCTTTAATCAAGCCCATTGAAGAAATTGTTGGAGAATTAACTACCATCATTTTATCAACTCCATCGGACACAGCTTCTTCTGTGGAAGTAATTACATAAACCTGAGCAGTTGGATACAAATCTTTAAAATTTTGAGCCCAATAACTAATCCGTTTAGCACCAACCCTATTTTCAGGCTCATAAAAAAAAGAAATAAACAATATTTTCATTTCACTTTACCCTTAAAAATTAAATCGCCTTTATTTTCATCAACACTTCACTTAAGACTACTTCCTTCTTAAGATTGTCTTTTACCCAAGCTATGTTATCCTTATTACGTGTCCCTTTATGTTCATAAAAACGTTTTTTTAAATCTTGTAGGTGATTTTTTAAACTCTCTTTATCTTTAGCATAAAATCCTTGAGGGTGTGGATAAGTCCAAACAACATCCAATCCTAAAGATAGCGCTTCTGCTATTAAGTGTGCATTTCCATCGTGTTCTGTCATCCTCACATACACTGATGTTTCTGCAAAAAGTTCATGCATTTTACTTTTTTTAACCCAACCGTGAAACACTATGTTTTTTTCACTTTCTAAACCCTCACCTTCAGTCCCAACAACATGGAAAATAATATCTTTAAATTCCTTAGCAGCAGCTAAAATGTATTCCCAACCATAAAAATACTCTCTGTTTTTACCTAAATAAGTAAGTACAGCAAAAGTTTTAGGTATTTTTAAATCCTCTTCAATTGAATCTAGCCAAAGAAATGAAAATTCTTCTGCCTCTACATTGATACTTTTTAATTCTTCTGCTAGCCATGAGATTGCAAAATGCTTAGCATGAGTTATGTATTTCCTTTCTATAGTTTTTTTTTGCTGTCGCTTTAGGGCATTTACAACATCCGTACCTTGCCAAATCATCATCAAGGGCTTTTTATGTTTTAATACCAAATCCATAGACCCACTTGGACTGCTAACACCATTCATGGAGATGACCTTATCATAAAATGGAAGCAGAATAAAAAACTTTATCCTTGCCCAAAGAGAATAATAGGTATTGAGATATAAATAATGATTTTCTGAATCAAACGCATTTAAATCATCTACAAATTTTTTTGAAAAATAAGGCAATCCATTAACCAATATTTTCATGTTGCAAATTTCTTTTTGACAAAGATACAAACCAAATGGTCATACCTAAATAATATAAGCTCATAGTAATGGAATACGCAAGCAGTGTTTTTTCAAAAGGGTAGGCGGAATAACTCATGAAGAGCAATACGGCAAAACCTGCTGCATATCCGATTAACGAATATAAATATGCTTTTTTCTGTTTGTCAAAAATTAATGTTGAGGAGGAAATAGGAGAAGATAAAAATTGAAAAAAAAGTGTTGGAGCCATGATTATGGCATAGTCACCTGCGGTTCTCCATTCCTCGCCCAAATACCATGCAAAGATTGATGGAGCAAAAAAGATAACTACGACTATAAAAGGAAGTGCAAAAATCAAAGTAGTTTTTAAGGTTCTTTTTTGCAGTTCATAAACGTTTTTATTTTCTCTTTTTCTTTTAGCACCTTCGGAATAATAAACTTTTGAAACTGCTGAAGATACCAAAGTAATTGGTGCTCTTATGTATTTATTCATCACAGAAAAAAGTCCTAAAACCAGCAATCCATATTCGTTTGTAATCAGCCAAAAAATTAAAAATTGTGTAGCTAAAACATCAGTAAAAGCGTGTAAAGAGTTAATGGTTGGAAAATCTCTATATCGATATATCAGTAATTTGCTAATCTTACTTTTAAATTCAAATTTTTCCCAAGATTTTTTAATCGCTGGAAGGTAAAGTACTATGGAAATAAGATTGGCTAAAATCCAACCATAAATTAATCCATTGACTCCATACAACAAATAAGATAAAAGAATAGGAACAAGGTTAGCCGTCGCCGATTGGATAATTCTATTGGAAGAAATCAACTTAAAGCGTTGAATTCTGAGCATCCAGTTTTCTTGTATGCTGTGAAATGCCAAACTGATAATGGCAAATGGAACCCAAATCATATAGTCAGCCATTTCTGGAGTATCATACCAATGGGCTATAGCTGTTCTAAAAAAGTACAGCAAAAAGCTCAATAAAAAAACTACTCCAAGAATAATACATGAGGTGATAAACAAAGATTGAGCGTGTGCATTTCGTTTGGGGATAACAAAAGCCAGCTCAAACCTCCCTGCAGCGATGATTGCAAATAGAGAAGTAATGGCAATAAAGTTGGCATAAATCGCAAAATCTTCCGGACTAAAAATACGCGTTAAAATTGGGGCAATAAAAAATGGGATAATCTGGCTAATGGAATTCCCTGATAGTATGGTCAGAAAGTTTTTTAAATATGCTTTATTTTCAGTTGCATCCAAGATAACTTACTCCCACTTTTTAATTTACTGCAAATTTATCAAATCCAATTCCATATTACCTTAATTCTACATAATATAATAGCGGGTGGATGGCAATAGATTATAATTGATGAACAAATAAACTGTGGATTCCACCTTAAGTTGTTTTTTTAGTATAATTTTTGCAGCTATTATGATTATGAAAGATATATATTTTTGTTGTTTGTTAATCTTTTCAACTTCTATTTTGGCTCAAACTAAGTTAAGTCAGACCCAATTTAATTTAGGCGAGCTTAGTCGGCTTAACGATGATGTAGTAGATTTAGTTTTGGTGAATAAAGAAGTTGAAGATTTGCATATTTTAAGAATTGATGCAGATATGGGTGTATCCACGACATACACTTCTCTTTCTATTCCAGTAAACAATTCAACCATTTTAAGATTTAAATTAAATCCAAAGACAAATGGTAAAATTAAAAATGAAGTCAACTTATATTTCAGCAATTCCTCAACGCCAACTAAGATTGAGATAACAGCCAATGTAAAACAAATTCCAAAAAATGATCTTCAAGAATGCCCTTCTTTTAATAGGGTAGAAATGACAAAGAACAGAGACTTAGCCCATGAAGGAAGTAAGCCCATTGCTATCAAACGCTTTATGGTAGGTATTGGAGTCGATGTTTTAGATGAAAACCTAGCTGATGAAGAATATGAAAACCATGGAACAAAGGATTTCCCATCTATTGAAGAGCAAAGAAAACCAATTAGTCAAACGGAAGAACCCAAAGTAGTATTGCATCAAAAGAGCAAAGTAAAGGAGAAAAAAGAAAGGTTAAGTCCAGTAGAGAGAAGAAATAAGCCTTCTTTATTGGATCAGCTTTTTGGAGATGCTGACCAACAAAGCACAGACAACAAGAATAGAGAAGAAAAAGTTGAAGAGGCAGAAACAGTTGAAGAAAAAATCAATGAATCTGATAATTCCAACACCTTGTCAGATGCTTATAAACCCAACAATGTGGTATTTTTGATTGATGCTTCACATTCCATGAATAAAGAAGGTCGCTTTGATTTATTAAAGGCAAGTATGATTGAGCTTTTGACCCCATTACGCTCTATAGATTCTCTTGCTATTGTAACGTATTCCGATGGCTCCAATGTTTTAATTCCTCCCACTTCTGGAATTGAGAAAGAAAAAATTGCCGAAGTCATTAACAGCATCAGTGCCTCTGGAGGTACTCAAGCGGTAAAAGGGTTAAACACTGCCATAGAAGTTGGTTTAAGCAGTTTTATAGAAAATGGGAACAATCAAATTATATTAGCTACGGATGGGGATTTTGACATAGGCAGTAAAAACAACAGACTAAGAAAAAAGATTGAAGAAACTGCTGAAAGAGGTTTGATTATTTCAGTAGTAGGTATTCGGCAAGAAAAGGGAAGTGCAAAAACGCTTAATGAGATTAAAAAACTCGGAAAGGGAAAGATGCTAAAAATCAAAAAAGAAAAGGACAGCCCAAAAATCATCAACATGATTAAAAAGCAATCTTTACATTAGTAATAAAGGGTAAAAAATTACGCCATCCCATCATATTTTAAGACTTTTGTAAAACGTATTATGAACAAGACAAAAAACAAAAAAAGTATTGCTATTCTAGGTTCTACAGGTTCTATTGGAACCCAGGCATTGGATGTGATTCGTAGGCATTCCGATAAATTTGAAGTAGAAGTTCTCACTGCTCATAAAAATGCAGAGTTACTTATAGAACAAGCTTTAGAGTTTAAACCCAATGTGGTGGTTATTAGCGACTCATCTAAATATAAAGAAGTTGAAGAACAGCTGTGGAAAGAAAACATTAAAACTTATACAGGTAAGGAGGCTTTAAAAGATGTTGTACAAATGGGTTCTGTTGATTTAGTTCTTACAGCTTTAGTTGGTTTTGCAGGACTAGCCCCAACGATAGCAGCAATTGAAGCTAAAAAACCCATTGCTCTTGCCAACAAAGAAGCTTTGGTGGTTGCTGGAGAGTTGGTTACCAAACTCGCCAATGAAAACCGTGTCCCCATTTTACCTGTTGACTCTGAGCATTCTGCAATTTTTCAATGTATGGCAGGAGAATTTCACAACAAGATTGAAAAGATATACCTCACTGCTTCTGGTGGTCCTTTTAGGGGTTGGAATAAAGAACAATTGGCTAAAGTGAGCAAAGTACAAGCACTTCAACATCCTAATTGGAAAATGGGAGCAAAAATCACCATTGATTCTGCTACTCTTATGAATAAAGGCCTTGAAGTGATAGAAGCGAGATGGCTTTTTGATTTGAAGGCTGAACAAATTGACGTAATTGTCCACCCTCAATCTATTTTGCACTCCATAGTTCAGTTTGAGGACGGAAGTATGAAAGCCCAAATGGGTTTGCCCGACATGAAACTTCCAATTCAATATGCTTTGGCTTATCCTCAGCGAATTCCCTCTAATTTCCCAAGGTTTAATTTCTTGGATTATCCCCAACTTAGCTTTGAGAAAGCAGATGTAAAAGTTTTTAAAAATTTAAAACTAGCTTATGACGCACTAAAAAAAGAAGGAACTGCTGCTTGTGCTCTTAATGCTGCCAATGAAATCACCAATGAGGCTTTTAGAATGGATAAGATTAGCTTTTTGCAAATTGCTGAAATTAATGAGGAGGTCCTCAATAAATGCAGTTTTACTGCACAACCCACATTAGAAAATTATCAGCATTCTGATTCTGAAGCAAGAGAATTAGCAAGAGAACTTATTGCTAAAGTGAGTAGTTCACCTTAATGAACTTATTAGCAAATTAAAAGATTCTTAAAACATTTTAATAGACCAATAATAATTCCAATTACTTCTCCCTATAATCCTTACTTTTGTCGCAAATTTTTCCCATGGACATTTTAATTCAAGCAAGCCAATTAATTTTAAGTTTATCCATTTTAGTGTTACTTCACGAAATGGGACATTTTATTCCCGCTAAGTTATTCAAAACTAAGGTGGAAAAGTTTTATCTTTTCTTTGATCCTTGGTTTTCCCTATTTAAATTTAAAAAAGGGGAAACAGAATATGGTATAGGTTGGCTTCCGCTAGGTGGTTATGTTAAAATCGCGGGAATGATCGATGAATCCATGGATAAGGAACAGATGAAAAAACCACCTCAACCTTGGGAATTTCGCTCCAAACCTGCTTGGCAACGCTTAATTATTATGCTTGGAGGAGTTACGGTAAATGTTATTCTTGGAGTAGTCATATACGCTATGGTAATTTTTACTTGGGGAACTCAATTCCTACCTACAGAAAATGCAGTTCATGGTATTTATAGCAATGCAACTGCTAATATTATGGGCTTAGAAAGTGGGGATAAAATACTAGCAGTCAATGGAAGTGAAATCAAAAACTTTAATGAAATTCAACTTAGAATTGTCCTTGATAAATCAAAGAGTCTAACTCTTAATAGAAACTGAGAATTAAAAGATATTGCAATCCCTTCGGGAACAATTGCCAAGTTAATTGAAAGCCAAGAGTCATTTATAGAACCGGCTATACTGCCAATAGTAGATCAAACTATGGAAGATAGTCCTGCTGAAAAAGCCGGGCTTCAGTCTGGTGATCAAATATTAGCGATAGATGGAATAGAAACCCCGTTTTTTCAAGATGTTGTTTCCTATCTTCAAAAAAATAAAAACAAAGAGGTGAAACTAACCGTCAATAGAGAAGGACATAATGTAGAATTGTTTGCAACCACCTCAGAAAATGGAACCATAGGTTTTGCCAATACTCCCTTGGATAAACAATTGGCCTTTGAAACTCGAAAATATGGCTTCTTTGAATCTCTACCTGCAGGAGCACAAAAAACATATGATTCATTTGTAAGCTATTTGCAACAGATGAAATTAATTTTTATGCCTGAAACAGGAGCTTATAAATCTTTAGGAGGATTTTTAACCATAGGGAAAGCTTTTTCTCCACAATGGGATTGGCAACACTTCTGGAGTTTTACGGCTTTCTTATCCATAATTTTAGCGATAATGAACCTCTTGCCTATCCCAGCACTTGATGGAGGGCATGTGTTATTTTTATTGGTGGAAATTATTTCCGGCAAAAAACCAAGAGAAAAGTTTTTAGAATATGCTCAAATTGTGGGGATAATCTTATTGCTGGCCTTAATGATTCTTGCTAATGGAAATGATATCTTAAAATTATTCTAAGTTCCAGTATTCATCAAAGGTTTTTAACAGCTCAATGTGTTTAAGTTCTTGCGTTTTATCGTTAAGCTAAGCTAGAACGCGCTTAAGTTTGTAGGAAATATAAAAAATGAGACCGTATCTACTCTTAGCACTATTCATCCCTTTTTCTACCTTACTTTTTGCACAGCATTCCACAAGGATGTATATCGATGAGCCTTTTGATTTAAATGAACAGACTATATTGCTTATCCCCTTTGAAGCTGACATGTATCTTTCTGATGCTAACTCAGCCATAGCAAAGTACAACAGTCTTGAAACTATAGAAATTATCGAGCGATTTAGAAGAGCAGTGGATCAAAATATTCTCCACACTTTTGAAAATTGTGATGTCAACTCCTTTTATGATATGGATCAAGATAGTGCTCATAATATTCTAAACCATATTCGTGAAAATGTTAGAATGGAATATGAACTTGTTCCTAAAAATAACAGAGAAAACCCTGCAAAAACCCTAGCAACAAAATTCAAAAGAAAACCTAAAAAACAATCGAATAATGGAATTAAAAATGGACAAATAGTCAGTAAAAGAGACGAAAAGGAAAGGTATATGAAAGCTATAGTTACCAACGATAAGATAATTGATAGCTTAACAAAAAAATTTGATGTTGATTACTGCATTTTTATAACGGAACTTGATTTTAACAACATCTATACTGAGTCTATGCATTTGGGTAGTACAGATAATGAAAGAGAACTAAAGCTTCATTATACGATTTATAGAAATGATGGTTTAATGTTGTCAACAGGGATTTCTAAAACTAAGCTACCTTCACATATCAATAATATAAATCAGATAATTGGAAATTATTTTCCCATTCTCACTCAACAAATTTATGATGATTTAATAAGGGAAGAAAGCCGTAGCAATCATCTTATAGAAAAAGCTCACTAAGCAAAAGTTTGTAAATCTGTTAGCTTTTTATAAACCCCTGCTTGAGCAATTAAACTTTCGTGATTTCCTCTTTCAACAATTTCTCCATTTTCTATTACTATAATTTCATCTGCGTGCTGAATGGTTGATAACCTATGCGCTATGACAACAGAAGTTCTATTTTCCATCAATTTGTATAAAGCATCTTGAACTAATTTTTCTGATTCAGTATCTAAAGCTGAAGTTGCCTCATCAAGAATCATAATTGGTGGATTTTTAAGAACTGCTCTTGCAATGCTGATACGTTGTTTTTGACCTCCGGAAAGCTTATTCCCACCATCTCCGATATTGGTATTATAGCCTTCAGCTAAAGCCTCAATAAATTCATGTGCATTGGCAATTTTAGCGGCTTTGATAACTTCCTCTATTGTCGGCGACTCTGCGCCTAAAGCGATATTATTAAAAACTGTATCATTAAACAAAATGGATTGCTGAGAAACAATACCCATTAATGACCTTACATCCTGAAGTTTATAAGCTCTAAGGTCTATATCGTCAATTAAAATCCCTCCTTTATGAGGATCGTAAAATCGGGGCAACAAATCTGCCATTGTTGATTTCCCTCCTCCAGATTGCCCTACTAAAGCTACTGTTTTCCCCTTTTCTATGGTGAGGTTAATATCTTTTAAAACAAAATGCTCCCCATCATAGGTAAAGCTTAAATCTTTATATAAAATCTCCTTTTGAAAAGTCTTGATTTCCTTAGCATCAGCTTTATCTTTTATGGTATTTTCTGCTTGCAATATCATTTCAATTCGCTCGGTAGATGCCGCCCCTTTTTGAATGTTATAATAAGCAGTAGATAAAGATTTTGCAGGACTTAACAATTGAGAAAACATGGCAATATAACCTATAAATTCTCCCCCTTTAAAAGAAATAGCTGGGTCTAATACCATTTTTCCTCCGTACCAAACTAATACCACCATAACCATTGCTCCTAAAAACTCGGAAAGTGGAGAAGCTAAATCCCTCTTTCTAAACATTCTTAGCATGGTAGTTCTGTATACCTCATTAATGTCCTCAAACTTCTGATTAGCTTCTTTTTCAGCATTAAAGGCTTTAATAATTCTCAGCCCTGTTAAAGTTTCCTCAACTCTAGATAATAATTCTCCCATTCTTATTTGAAGTTTGGAAGAGGTTCTTTTTAAACTCTTCCCAATTCTACCGATAATCAACCCACTAATAGGGAGTAAAATCAAAGAGAACAAAGTCAGCTCTGCATTGATGGTTATCATAAAGACTAAAGACAATATAATGGTAATCGGATCCCTGAAAATTAATTCTAGAGAATTCATAATAGACCATTCAATTTCTTGAACATCTCCTGTAATTCTACTAATGATATCCCCCTTTTTTTCTTCTGAATAAAAAGACAAGGGAAGAACTAGAATTTTCTCATATACATCTCTACGAATATCTCTCACTACTCCGCTGCGAATAGAAGCAATAAAAAATTTAGAGAAATAACGAAAAAGGTTTTTAAAGAAAAATAAGACAGCTACAGTAACACATATGAAATACAAGGCTCCCAGCTCACCATGTAATTCAATGTATGGCGTCATATAATAGCTGAAGGTTTGTTCCACGAAATCCGAAGTTAATTCAAAGGAAGGTTTTTCATAAACTCTTTCTGAATCTCCAAAAAGAATTTGTAAGAATGGGATAAATGCCAAAATTGAAAGCAGATGAAAGATTACGTGAATAATATTGGCGAAGATGCTTAAAAAAGCAAGCATCTTATAGGGAATCATGTATTTTATTATCTTAAAAAGACTCTTCATATAATACTTTTATAAATCTAATAATTCCCAGTTTTTAAAAGGGAAGAAATGTTTTCCCCCATTGAGGTTTCGCTCCAAAAATGAAATAATACGATACTTCATTCTTTCATGTTTGAATTTTTCTCTTTTTGGGATTTGATTGCTTGTATAATTTAATTTATCCGCCCAATCAAAATCTTTTATTTTATCTTTCATCACTTTTGGGTGGGTTTTTGTGAATTTTGGCAAATTTTTTAAAGAACCGTAATCAAATTCAACTTCAGCACCCTCATACAAGGCTTCTACTTTCTTTTCACCCTTGTGAATTCCGTCTAATGCTTTCTTTTTGTTTTGCATATAATGCGGTGGCCTTACCCAACCATAATGATAAATATAGGCATCAACTGCAGCGACTTTTAACTTATGCGTCCCTGCTTGTTGTCGGTAACTTTTCCCATCAAAATTGGGGATTCTTCTAAAGGATTGAGCCGATTCAAAAGAGTGGATATCCGGATGGTTTCTAACAATCCTAATTTCATTTTGATACCAACCATGATGATTGATATAATGATTATAATCTCCAAAAAAATGCTTGTATTTAAAGAGTAATCCTTCAACCTCTTTATGATCTATCAACTCTTTACATCTCTTTTGAATAATGGGCAAATAGTTCTCATGAACTACCTCATCTGCCTGCACATAAAACAGCCAATCTCCTGAGCAATGCTGCATGGCTATATCCGTTTGATGAGCATTTTCCATACCATTTGGATAGGCCTCAGTATCCCAAACTGAATCAATAATCTTTAACTTAGGCGAGGAGATGCTCTCTAAAATTTCTCTTGTATTATCATCTGCATCTCCTTTTCCTAAAACAAAAATAAACTCATCGCAAATCGGTAAAATTGAAAGTATGGATTCTTTTATGGGATAGTATAACTTAGAGACATTTCTACCAAAACTAAAACCGCTTATCTTCATCAAGGAATGCTTTTATGCGAAATTACTATTATTTACTGAAGTGAAAGTATTTCAACCTTTATCGTTCTCGGTTTTTAGCTTTGAATCATTTGAACAAACTCCGATTCTGTAAGGATTTTAATCCCAAGCTTTTCTGCTTGTACTTTTTTAGCAGGCCCCATCTTATCTCCAGCAAGCAAATAATTGGTTTTACCAGATAAAGCACTTACATTTTTACCTCCGTAATCTTCGATGAGCTGTTTTAATTCCTTTCTTGAATAATTTATAAATACTCCGGAGATGACAAAGCTTTTCCCTTCTAAAATATCAGATTTTTGGGTAGACTCTTTCTCTAAGATTTCCATGGGCAAACCTAATTCCTCCAAACGCGCTACCAACAAACTATTTCTTTCCTCTGCGAAAAAGGAAATTACACTTTCTGCAATACGTTCACCAATTTCGTCTACAGTTATTAACTCCTCAAAAGATGCTGTTTGAATGGCTTTCATATTTTTAAAATATAAGGCTAATTTTTTAGCTACAGTTTCTCCTACATAACGTATGCCCAATGCAAAAAGTAAGCGCTCAAAAGGTGCTTGTTTTGAGGCCTCTACACCTTCAATTAAATTGTTAGCAGACTTTTCGGCCATTCGCTCCAATGGAAGTAAATCTTCCTTTTTTAAAGTGTATAAATCTGCTACATTTTGAATTAAACCCACATCATATAACATCTCAATAGTTTCCTCCCCAAGTCCATCAATGTCCATTGCCCTTCTCGATATATAATGGGTCATTTTGCCTTTTATCTGAGGTGGACAAGCCCAAACATTGGGGCAATAGTGTTGTGCTTCTCCTTCTAATCTTATCAACTCCGAATGACACTCAGGACAATGTGTGGCATAAACAGTAGCTTGAGAATCCTTAGGGCGTTCTTCCAAGTTTACCCCCACAATTTTTGGAATAATTTCTCCACCTTTTTCTACTTGAACTGTATCTCCTTCTCTTACATCCAGTTTTTCAATTTGATCGGCATTGTGCAAAGAGGCGCGCTTAACAATAGTTCCCGCCAATAAAACCGGTTCTAAATTAGCAACCGGAGTAATAGCTCCTGTTCTTCCTACTTGATAAGTAATTTTATTCAATTTAGTTTCAACTTGTTCTGCCTTAAATTTATAAGCTATTGCCCAACGTGGACTTTTTGCTGTATAGCCTAACTCTTCTTGTAAATTATAATCATTGACCTTAATTACAATTCCGTCAATTTCAAAATCTAATGTAGAGCGCTTTTCATCCCAATAATCTACAAATTCTAAAATTTCATCTATATTATTACAAGTTTTAATCAGCTTGTGATTTTCTGTAGGAACCTTAAATCCCCATTCCCCAGCTGCTTTTAAATTATCGAAATGATTGTCAAATGGAAGATTTTCTCCAACAACATAATACAAAAAACAATCTAATTTTCTTTTAGCTACCTCAGCAGAGTCTTGTAACTTTAAAGAGCCGGAAGCAGTATTTCTAGGATTTGCAAAAAGCTCTTCTCCTTCTTTTTCTCTTTTTTCATTGAGTTTTTTAAATCTACTTAAAGGGAAAAATATCTCTCCACGAATGTCAAAATCCTCCGGGTAATTTCCTTTAAGTTTTAAAGGAATAGAACGAATGGTTTTAACATTAGCAGTTATCTCATCTCCTTCTTCTCCATTTCCCCTAGTTATTGCCGTTTGTAATCTTCCATTTTTATACGTTATTCCAATGGCCACTCCATCATATTTTAATTCACAAACATAAGTGACCTTTTTCCCTGCTAGACGCTGAACTCTATTGTCAAATTCCATTAGTTCTGTACGATTATAGCTATTCGCCAAAGACAACATGGGGTAGCGATGCTTAATCGTTTTAAAGGATTTTATTATTTCTCCGCCTACGCGTTTGCTTGGAGAGTTCTCATCGGCAAGTTCTGGAAATTTTTCTTCTAATTCCTGCAATTCCTCCAACTTCATGTCAAACTCATAATCGCTAATCAGTGATTGATCTTCAATATAGTATGCATGATTGTAAGCATTTAATTCTTCGGTAAGTTTTATAATTCTTTTCTCAGCTTCTTCTCTTTGCATTTCCTTCAATGGATTAAAATATTAAGTACTTAGACTCTTTGTAAAAACAGCCTAAAGATAAGAATTGTCTCTAAAAACATAGGGATAAAAAGCTTTAATAATTTGCCTTTCAATGTCTAATTTTGCAGCAATGGAAAATTTAGATTACGATATCGTTATTGTAGGCTGTGGTCCAATAGGAATAGCATGTGGATTAGCAGCTCAAAAAAACAAACTCTCCTACTTAATTTTAGAAAAAGGAACGTTGGTAAATTCTTTATATCACTACCCAAACAATATGCGGTTTTTTTCTACTTCTGAAAAGCTAGAAATTAATGATGTCCCTTTTATTAGTAATAATCCCAAGCCAACAAAAAACGAAGCTCTAGAATATTATAGAAGAATTGCGAGCTCAAATGAATTGAATATCCACCTCTTTGAAGAGGTTTTAAGAGTTGACAATTCTAATGATTTTCATCAAATAATTACAAACAAAAGGAAGTATACCTCAAAATATACCATCATCGCAACTGGTTTTTATGACATCCCTAATTTATTAAACATTCCAGGGGAGGAGTTATCTAAAGTTTCTCACTATTATCATGATCCCCATTATTATGCCACTCAAAATATTGTAATTGTTGGAGCGAGCAATTCCGCAGTTGATGCAGCTTTAGAAATTTATCGCAAGGGAGGTAATGTTAGCATGATTATTCGTGGTAGTGAGATAGGAGAAAGGGTGAAATATTGGGTAAAACCAGATATCTTAAACAGAATTAAAGAAGGGAGTATCAAAGCCTACTACAATGCCCAACTAAAAGAAATTAAAGAACATGAAGTTGTTTTTGAAGACCTAGAAGGAGTGAAAAATATTGAAAATGATTTTGTTTTAGCACTAACAGGATATCAACCTAATTTGCCTTTCTTGAAAAGTATGGGCATAGAAATTTCAAATGATAAAAATAAACTCCCTCAGTATGCTGAAGATACTATGGAAACGAATGTTTCTAATTTATTTTTAGCAGGAGTTATTTGTGGGGGAATGCAAACCCATATATGGTTTATAGAAAATTCAAGAATACATGCAAAATTAATTACAGACTGTATTCTTAAAAAAGAAGCAAAAGATAATTCATCATTTTCAAAGGCGATAAGCTAAAAAGGATTCTCTTTTTCCCTTATTTTGCAAAGTAATTTAAAATGGAGCTCTAAAAACTTGGAGCAAATACATAAACATGGATAAAAACGACCTTTCCCAATTTCTTGAAATTGTAGCTCGATTCCTTCAGGCGGAGAAAGAAGAACCTGTAGTTCCACCGATTGAGGCCGAAGCAATGTTTGAAGTACTGGATCTTCGTTTGGGGGAACAGGGAATTAACGATAAAGAATTTTACCAAAGTCTTAGCAAGCTTGTACTCAATACTCCCAGAGTTGCAGGCAATAAATTTTTTAATCAGCTTTATGGAGGAAGAAGAAGTAAGGCGGTGTTAGGAGATTTATTAGCTGTAATACTCAACACCAGCATGTACACTTACAAAATTGCTGGCCCCATGGTTGGGGTGGAAAAAGAAGTCTTAAGTAAAACAGCTGAATTAATTGGTTACGATAAATTTTCAGGAGGAACAATTGCTCCCGGTGGGTCAATGAGCAACTTCATGGCTATGGTAATGGCTAGAGACCATTATAAAAGTGATATAAGATATAGTGGTGTTCATGAAAAAATGTGTATTTATACTTCGGAAGTATGCCATTATTCTATTGAAAAGAATGCTGCCTTAATGGGTATTGGAAGAAATCAAATTCGATATATCCCAGTAAATGATAAAGGTCAAATGATAGTGGAGGAATTGATTCGAAAAATTAAAGCAGATAAAAGTAATGGGTTTCACCCTTTTCTTGTTAATGCCACAGCAGGTACAACCGTTTTAGGAGCATTTGACCCTATTGATAAATTAGCTACTATTTGTCAAAATGAAAGATTATGGCTACATATTGACGGTGCATATTCTGGCGGTGTTGTATTTAGTACAAAATACAAGCATCTTGTAAAAGGTGCTGAAAAAGCAGACTCCTTTAGTATTAATGGGCATAAGATGTTAGGAACTCCTTTGAGTTGTTCTTTACTTCTTGTGAAAGATAAAAAACAGCTCAATACTTCCTTTTCAAATGATGCTAATTATTTATATCAATCAGACAATGACGAATATAATTTAGGGAAAACTTCCATTCAATGTGGTAGGAGAAATGATGCTTTAAAATTATGGACCCTATGGAAATCAATTGGCACAGTTGGTATGGGAGCTTTAATAAACCATCAATTTTATTTGGCTGATGTGGCTAGGGAGTATGTTAGAAAGAACAAGGATTATACTCTTTATAGCCACGAGGATTCTATTTCTATTTGCTTTAATTATAAAGATATTCCCGCTGAAAAACTCTGCGCAGCACTCTATGAAAATGCCCAAACCATGGTTAGCTATGGGGCATTTAAAGAGAATGTATTTGTAAGATTGGTCACCATTAATCCCGACAATACCGAAGAAGATATTCTTAGTTTCTTTAAAACTTTGGAAGTTTTTGTAGAAAAAAATAAAGCTTTATTTAAAAAGAAACAACTTTTAAAACATTAAGAACGACCATTTTAAGAGATAAAAAATGAACGACTTTAGTTTAGAAGGTATCCAAAATATTATTTTTGATTTGGGCAACGTCATCTTGAACCTAGACTTTCAAGCAACAGATGATGCATTTAAAAAATTAAACCCTCTGGTGTATGATAAGGCTATAAGAGAGTTAAATGAAGTTTCTTTTTTTGAAAAATATGAAAAAGGAGAAATAAGTAGTGAGGATTTTCTAAAAACAATAAAGGAGAAGCTCAACCAAAATACAAACCAGCAAGATATTATTCATGCATGGAACTCAATGTTAAAAGACATTCCTGATATTAGATTTGAAATCTTGTTGGCATTAAAGAAGCAATATAGAACCTTTTGTTTAAGCAACACCAACGAAATTCATATTAATTTCCTTTTTGATCGACTTCAAAAAAGGAAAGGTTTAAAAAATTATGATAGCTTTTTTGAAAAGGTATATTTTTCTTTTGAAATGGGGAAAAGAAAACCCAATGCAGACATTTTTGAAAGTGTTCTTAAAGACAGTCAACTTAGCCCTTCAGAAACACTTTTTATAGATGATGTAAAAGAACATATTAACACAGCTAAAAGACTGGGGATTAGAACCTTTCACCTTAAAGAAGGAAACAGTATAGAACAATTATTTGAAATTTAAATTATCCTTTTTCTTGGCAAAGTTCTACTAATACTCCAGCGGTAGATTTTGGATGAAGAAAAGCAATTCTCTTGTTATCTGCCCCATCTTTAGGGGATTCATGTATCAGCTGAAAACCTTCTTTTTTTAACCTAGCTAACTCTGATTCAATATCTTCAACTTCATAAGCAATGTGATGAATTCCCTCTCCTCTTTTTTCTATAAACTTAGCTATTGGGCTATTGGGATGGGTAGCTTGTAAAAGTTCTATTTTACTTTCTCCTATTTGAAAAAATCGCGTAACGACCCCTTCACTTTCCACTTCTTCAGTTTTGTATGCTTCTTTACCTAAAAGTGTTTCGTACATTTTTGTAGCGGCATCTAAATCTTTTACTGCTATACCTAAATGTTCTATTTTTTTCATTGGATTTATCTAATTGTATACGTTTATGAGTTTGCTTTCATTTCTTTTAGCTCTTGTTGGAACTCCAACAATCTTTTTTGTTTTTCAGGAGCCCTTCTTCTTTGGGCCGAATCGGTAAAATAATTATGTAGTGTTAAAAACTTAATATTTAACTTAACCCAATCCATATACTCATCGCTCAGCTTATTATTTTTGATTAATTCTTGTCTCAAGGTATTGGCTACAGGATAAAAATCTTCTCTCCCCAAATAATCCAAATCAGCATCACACATTATTTCTTCTAATTTATTCTGTGGATTGTGAGGCACTTTGGTCGCTTCTATTAGCTTAATAATTTCCTCAATTTGCGGATGAGTATAACCGAAATTGGGCAGCATTTCTTTTGCCATTTCAGCACCGATGGGTTCATTACTCTCATAGGAATGAATAAAACCTGCATCATGAAAAAGAGCTGCTGTTTTTAATAAGTATAACTCCTCTCCCGTAATTCCCTCCCAAATAGCAATTCGTTCCACAGAATTACATACGTCCATAGTATGATGGATCCCATGATAATCTAAACCTTGTGGTAAATCTTTAGTCAACCTTTTGATAATATATTTTTCAGCATTTCTATAGTTAATCTTACTGTATAACTTAAGGTTAACATAATGCCAAAAAGACTCATTGGGGGTTTTCCCATCTTCATCTACAGAAAGCTCTGGTTTAATTCCATGCACAAAATACATGTCTATCTCACCTTTATGTTTGGCTTTAACCTTTCCTCTATACTCACAAACAAAAAATTCGGCAATGGCATCATAAGTACTTTCCGAAACATTTACTTTACCCGCTTCACCGCTAGATTCCATATGAGCTGCCACATTTACTGTATCTCCCCAAATATCATAGGCAAATCGTTTTATACCAACCACTCCAGCAATAAGGCTACCCGTATGCAAGCCTATTCTAATCTCCCAAACTCTTTCTCCTCTTGCTTCCTTCAACTCTCTTATTTTAACCATCTCTCTTTGAATCTCCAAAGCTGCTAGAGTAGTATCAATGGCATTACTTTTATTCCTTATAGGAACTCCTCCCGCAGCCATATAAGCATCTCCAATGGTCTTAATCTTCTCAACATTGTATTTTTCTACAATCTCATCAAATTTTATAAAGTAAGAATCTAGCTCTGCAACTAAATCTTCTGGCGTATAGTTTTCAGCTGTTTTGGTAAAAGCAATAAAGTCTGTAAACATTACTGTTACTTTTCTATAGCTTCTAGCTCTTGCTTTTCCCATTTCTTTAAGTTCATCAGCCATCTCTCTAGGAAGAATATTCAATAACAACTTTTCAGTTTTATCCTTTTCCTCTTCCAGCATTTTCTTTTGTTTCTCTACATGCTGCTTTTGTCTAATGATTTCAATGGTTCGATTCTTAACTTGAAGTTCGAGTAATTTCCTTTGCTCTTCTAATCTTTTAAATTTTCTTCTGAAATAAAAGCTTACAACTAAAATTAGCACTATAGAAAACATAGCATAAAACCCCCAGCTGGTGAAAGCTGGATTAATATTTAAGTAAAATACGTGCTGTAAAATAGAACTCATAAATAGCTAATTAGGCAATTGATGGTTTTTTAAAATTGACTAAACTAAAGAACGACAATTTAAGTAAATTAATAATAATGTCCTAACTAATAAACAGCAAAAGAAAGGTTATAAAAAATGCAGCATGAATTAATTTTTAAGCACTTATTTATTTACAAAGTAATCTTTATGAGTTGATCTCAGTTAATGAATAAACATTTCTATTGAAAATATTTATTTCTTTTTACTTAATTACAATGTAATAAAAATTATATGAATATGGAGGTGGGAGTGATTTCAGCTGTGCTGAAATTGTATCGACCCTTCGATACATTTTTGGGGGATTGGTTGTTTGAGTGATTACAATGGAGTTAAAATAAAAGTATTAAAACAATACCTATTATTTCTCAACCCCAAAAACACTCAGGGTCCTATATTCTGTATGGTTTAAAAAAATCATAATTAAATTGAAGGTGGCTGAGTGGTTTCAGCTGTGCTGAAATTGTACCAAAGCCCCGATACATTCAGCTTCTAAGAGCGGAAAGCTTCGAAGCCTTCACGGTCTAGATTTTTTTTGATTCTTTTTTTCATCGATGGAAAAAAAGAGAAGTTTTGATTTTACTTTTTAGTGGTAAAAAGTAAAGCAAAAAGCCAGCCCGTTATCAAAAAGTAAATCTATTCTCGTCTTGGCTAAGTGCAGCCGGGTGATCTTCCAGTCAAGCTGGCAAGCTTCCCGGTTTTACTAAGCCAAGACTTCAACTATCTTCACTTTTTGCTAAATGGGCACTCCTATGGATTGGATAGTAATGTGAAGTAGAAACGTGTTATTCGATAAAATATTTCAGTTGAAGAAGTTTCATATAATAAATGATATTCTTACTATTTTATTGGTTGTAGTTCTTTTCTTAAACTTCTTCTTTTTTTGTTCAAAATGACAAAATTATTACGGATTTCTTAATATAATCTTGTCTGAAAATTTAAGGGGCTAAAACACAATTTATCTATTTTTCTTCTACCTCTTCTCTCTTTTCTAAATATTCAAGTAGTTCTTTTTTTCTTGTTTTTTCATCAATATGGCTCTTGTATTTTAAGAGGTTACCTTTTCTATCATACATGTATTCACTATCCAACCTACCATCTTCTGTAAACTCTTGCCAAAACCCAATTTTTTTCCCTTTATGATAAGTTCCAACTTCTTTTATATTTCCGTTTGGATAGTAGCGATAATAAATGCCTTCTTTAAGAGATTTAAACCTGAAAAAAGGAAAGCTTCTCTTACTATAGTTATATTCTTTACTAACTAAAGTATCTCCTCTATAATAAAATTTAAAGCCTACTTCATTCTCTACTTCAATAAGTTTATAAATTTTCAGATTATCTGAAATTAGCTGTGACAAAAGAACATTATGAAGTAATAATGAAAAAACAACTGTTAGAATCAATTTAATCATATGTTAGCTTTTCTTGTGTAAACTCATATCTATTTCCAAATTCATTTTTATCACTTTGAAAAAGCTGTGGTTCGAAAAGTATACTTCCAATCTTCCCAATATCTTTTTTAGCATTTACTATCTTACCTATCAAAGTGTTATTTGAATTAAAAAAATACTTTTGTCCTTGATGCTTATAATATCCTCCATGTTTTTTAGAAAATGGAGCATTATTAGCAGCAAATTGCCATGCTCTTGCTTCTCCATGAATTTGAGCTCCTTTCCTCGTAAATGACAAAGCCCCATTTGAAGGATCTAAACTTATACCTGAACTACCCGAAAGATAATCTGTTGCACGAAATGTTTCTTCAAATAAATCGTGAAATGGACTTTTCCCAATAGGAGCTTTTCTATCATCACCAATATCTTTTCCAAAACGATAATTTATTAAAAAGCTTTTTTTCACCTGTTTTTATTATTCCACTCTCTTTTGTGGACATTCTATCAAAAGTAAATGTATTTTCATCATCTTTTAACGTCTTAAACTCTTTGTTAAACTTCTTACTAAATAAGCGAGATGCTCCAACCCTTAATTGGTCTCCCAATCCTGCGTAATTGACAGAGTCTCCCAAATGATCACTAAACCAAATCGGATTACCTTGTATAATTGCATAAGAACTAAAAGATGTAGTTGGTTTTGGAGTTCGATTATGCCTGTACCACCGTTGGGATAAAAAGGATTGCTGTTGATAAAAGACTTCATTACAGACAAATATAAAGATTTATATTTTCTTTTTACTTGATTACAATGTAATAAAAATTGTATAAATATGGAGGTGGCTGAGTGATTTCAGCTGTGCTAAAATTGTATCGTTATGAAGGGGGCTGAGTGATTTTAACGAAGTTAAAATTGTATCGAAGCCCGACATTCTGTATAATTTCTCTTTTTTTATTTCAAAATTCGTAATCCTTAATACTTCATTGATTCTTCACAATAACCTCAAGCCTCTAATTTTAAAATTTCTAAGCTTTTCGCTTTTTTATATTTTTATAAAATACGCTGCAACTCAAACAGATAGTGAGAAGAAAAGACAGGACAGCAAAAAGATAGAAACGATTTAACGGGGTTATTGATAACTTTTCGGTTTTGGCAGCTTTGAGCGGAGCGAGCAGGATAAAAAAAGCCCAAGCGGGAAACTTGGGCTTTGCGGTTTGTTTTCTCTTACACCTTACCTGTAAGCAGCGGCATTTAAAAAGACAATAAAGATTATCAGGATTCCGATAATAACTCCTGTTGCCCACCAAGTGGCGTTAAGATTATTTTCCAAGTTTAAAATATTGACCGTGTACCATTTATTGAGTTTGTAATTTAAAAAAATCAATACCCCTGTTTCGATCAAAAGAATGACTAATAAGGAAATTCCGAACAAGGTAAGATCATCTCTAATATGACCATCTTTCCATCTAAAACTATCAGGTATAATCTTAGCATTTAAATAAGTATTGGCATAGAGCAAGAACCACGCAGAGCCTACTAAATAAATCAGGTTGTATATTATAAATACAAATGTTTTCATCTGCTACTAATTATCTTTTTCTTCCCTTGGTTTTGGCCCTGCATCTTGAGAAGTTCCAAGCGCATTGAACTCATCTAAAGAATAGGTCTTATCTCCCATTTGAACGTTTTGGAATATCCCTTTATCATTAATATTAATCATGAGGTCAATACTTCCAACATCCTGCTTATTATCGGTTAAATCACCTGGTCCACCATATGCGGCTGCGCCAATCAAGAATACTGAGTTTCCTTCGGCATCTTGGATAAAAGCTTCAGTTGCTGGAAAAGCTTTACTAGACAAATCCACTGATACGATTACCTGATTATTTTTCAAATTCTCTGTAACGCTTATAGCGGAAGACACTGAAATTGCAGGTGATCCCGGTACAAAAGGATTATTACCTTCAAAGTAAGAGCCCATTGAAGCGGTTGCGCTTCCTACTGAATTTGTTCCAAAACTTGCATTTGCCCCACCTGTTGGATTAGCTGTTAAATCAAAGGGCGAAAATCTATGACTAGAAGGATCACTTGTTGGTTGTCCGCCTGAAAAACTTCTAGCAGAAGGATCAACAGTAAAATTCTGTTTTATCCTTGAAGTCGTTCCCGAGGCTGTACTCGTAGAAAACCCCCTGCCATCGTCATGAAAACCATAGCCATCGAAAGCGTTAGGTGGTGCAAATGCCCTTATATGAAAAGTGTAAGAAAATTCACCATCAGGATCAATAAAGATTATCGGGTTAGTAAGCGCAAAAGAATAGGGAGACCATGAAGGAAGGTCTTTAAACTTAGGATCTGTGGAAAGAAAAATCCCTAAACGTGGGTCGTAAATCCTTGCACCAAAGTCTATTGAGTTACCCGAACCTTTAATCTCATCTTCCCTTTCCATACCGTTAAACCCCCACCCATACCCCTTCTCCATCCTCTTCGCCAGCGGCACGCTATGACCTTCAAAAATCTGAAATACTTTTAGGTTTTGGAGTTCGATTATGTTT
>CAZKFN010000009.1:27107-44806 GCA_964552035.1 uncultured Flavobacteriales bacterium | reverse complement strand
GGAATCACACCAACATTTGGTCTGTCGTCATTCCGACTGGAAGGAGGAATCACACCATCTTTTGACGAACCGCCCTTACTGCCATTGTATGGAATCCCTCCATCCTTGCCTTGTAATAATTTATTTATGTAGTTCATTGTTTAATCTTCTTTTCTTTTTTGGTTTCCTCACTAAGGGTTGAATGATTATGGTCCGTTACGGGTTCCTCACTTCGTTCGGAATGACGGGTTTTTGTCGGTTGTGAGAGGATAGGTTGGCAGCAGAGCTGCCAACCTATCCTCTCTGCCCATCCTTTGGCGGCTCGTCATTCCGACTGGAAGGAGGAATCACATTATCCTCTGGTCTGTCGTCATTCCGACTTAAAGGAGGAAGCACACCATCCTCTGGCGGCTCGTCATTCCGACCGGAAGGAGGAATCACATTATCCTCTGGTCTGTCGTCATTCCGACTGGAAGGAGGAAGCCCTAATTCGCTCATCAATTCGTTTACTTGTTGCGAAAAAGACACTTTGTCACGAACAAAACCTTTTTCGGTTACAAGGACTTTCCATTCAGGGTTCTTTTTGTTTATCAGGTTTTCTTTCTTTTGGCGGTTCCATTTTTTTAACTCTTTTTCTCTTTGTATTGCTTCTTTGAAATAAGAAAATTCCTCATAATAAATGCAGTATTCAAGATTATATCTATCTGTAAAAGAACCTTTTTTCAAATGATTTTTATGTTCATAAATTCTACGACATAAATTATTGGTTACTCCAATATACAATGTTGTTCGGTTTTTATTGGTCATGATATATACAAATCCTGAATTACTCATTTTAGTTCTTATTTATTTCTTTTATAACCTTATCAATATCCGCACGAAGCATATTTATTTTTTCCACAGTTTCAGAAATCTCTTTATTCAACACATCAATATCAATTTTCTCACGGGTATCTTCCATTTCCACATAAGAACTCACGGAAAGGTTGTAATCGTTTTCGGCAATTTTTTCATTGTCCACCGAAAGGGCTGTGTAATCCACATCTTCTTTTTTATCAAAAAGCTGCATAATCTTTTCAATATGTTTATCGGTAAGCAAATTATTGTTGGTTGCTTTCTTAAAGAAGTCTTCACCACTGGCATCGATAAACTGAGTTTTATTATCGGTTTTAGATTTGGAAAGAACCAAAATATTGACAGCAATAGAAGTTCCAAAAAACAGATTGGGTGCAAGGGAAATCACGGTTTCCACAAAGTTGTTATCTACCAAATATTTCCTGATTTTCTTTTCCGCACCGCCGCGGTAAAAAATTCCCGGAAAGCAAACGATGGCGGCTCTTCCTTTGCTCGACAAATAACTCAATGCATGCAGCACAAAAGCAAAATCCGCTTTGGATTTAGGCGCCAACACACCGGCAGGAGCAAAACGTTCGTCGTTAATGAGCGTTGGGTCATCGTTCCCAATCCACTTCACCGAATAAGGCGGATTAGAAACAATGGCATCAAAAGGTTTGTCGTTTCCAAATTGTGGATGAAGAAGTGTGTCTCCCAATACAATATTAAATTTATCGTAATTGACATCATGCAGAAACATATTCATACGTGCCAAGTTGTAGGTGGTATGATTAATCTCTTGTCCGTAGAAACCTTCTTCAATAATATGTTGGTCAAAATGCTTTTTGGCTTGCAACAATAAAGAACCCGAACCGCAGGCAGGGTCGTAAATTTTATTGACACTTGTTTGCTTGTGCATCGCCAACTGTGCAATGAGTTTGGAAACATGTTGCGGGGTAAAAAATTCACCTCCAGACTTCCCGGCATTGGCGGCATAATTGGAAATCAAAAACTCATAAGCATCGCCAAAAAGGTCGATTTGATTGTCTTCGAAATTCCCAAAATTTAATTCTTCCACCCCTTTTAAAACGGCAGCTAAGCGTTTGTTTTTATTTTCTACGGTATTTCCCAATCGTGTGCTGGTGGTGTCGAAGTCGGCAAACAAACCTTTGATGTCGGGTTCTGAAGGAAAACCATTGGCCGAACTTTCAATAGCATCAAAAATCGTTTTTAAATCAGTGTTGAGGTTCTCGTTGGTGTTGGCGGTTTTGGCAATATTTACAAACAATTGGCTCGGATAAATAAAATAACCTTTGGATTTGATGGCATCTTCTTTTATTTCGGGTGGGATTACCTCATCGGAGAGATTCGGATAATCTACATTCTCATCGCCGCCTTGGATGTAATTGCTAAAGTTTTCACTGATAAAACGGTAGAAAAGCGCTCCTAATACGAATTGCTTAAAATCCCATCCGTCCACCGATCCACGAACGTCGTTGGCAATTTTCCATATTTTAGCTTGCAATTCTGCTCTTTGATTTGTACCCGTCATTTTCTGTTTTTTTATTGGTCTTTATGTTTTATTTATAAATTTTTCTAGGTTTAAAAGCTCTCCCAAATTGTGTAAATTGGTGTTTTTTAACAGCGAAATTATTATTTTTATAGCTTTTAACTTTTTCGTTCTCGTCAATTGCTAAAGTACTTTTTAATTCTATAATTTGCTTGAAAAACCTAGGATTCTAAATTACAACTAAATAAGATATAGAAAAATAACAGCTAATGGATAAGGAAATTAAAAGGTTTTTTTGGACATTTAAAAAGTAGAATCCGAGCATCAATCTAAACACTAAAAACGTTGTAATTTACCCTTAACTTTGTGAAACAATAAACTAATTTTATGAATTCTTGTTTAATGCATAGAATAAACCTAAATAATTAGAAATAATAAAAAGATAGATTTATGAGTAACGTAAAATTTAAAGGAGAAACGATAAAAATTACAGGTAATGGACCTGAAGTAGGAGAAGTGGCAAGCAACTTTTCATTTGTAAAAGACGATTTAAGTGAAGGTAAGCTTTACGACTTTGAAGGAAAGTCAAAGGTGATTATTGCTTTCCCTAGTATTGATACTGGAGTTTGCCAAGCAGAAGCTAGAAAGTTTAATGAAAAATTAAATGGGAAAGGCGATGTAGTTGGATTAATTGTAGCTAGGGATTTACCTTTTGCAATGAAAAGATTTTGTAGTGCTGAAGGATTAGATACCATCGTAAATGCTTCTGATTTTCGCTACAATGATTTTGCCGATAAATACAATTTATTAATGGATAGTGGTCCATTGAAAGGGTTGTTTACAAGAGCAGTATTGGTGGTAGATAAAAACAATAAAGTTGTTTATAAAGAAATCGTTGAAGAAGTTACCGAGGAACCGGATTATGGTGCTGCAATGAATGCAGTTGAAAGTTTATAGACTTTTCTAGACGTAAAATTAAAAGGCTGTTTTGTTAGAGAAAACAGCCTTTTTGTTAGGTCAAATTAAAATAGTTTTCTAAGAATCCATAAGATAAAACTTAGGAGAACGGAAATAATAATCATGGTGGTAATGGGCATGTAGAATTTAAAGTTTTCTTTTTCAACTCTAATATCTCCAGGAAGGTTCCCCAACCAAGTGAATTTATCTCCCCAAAAGTAAAGCACCAAACCCAAAAGAATAGCAAAACCTCCAGCAGCCAATAAGTATTTGCCAATTTCTTGCATTTTATAAAGCTATTAGTCCTTTTATTTTTAAAGCTTCCTTGTATTTTTCAATAACAGTGTCTGCATTGAGCATCAGCTCTTTTGCGCTAAAGCTAACATAATTTCCCTTGCTGGATTGCTTGATTTTAACATTAGCTTCATCGCCAAATAAAGCCTGAACCTTTGCCAGCGTTTCATTGTCTGAAGGGATTATAAATTTAAAAAAGTACAGACGAGGCCATTCCGGATTTTCATTGAGTTTTTCTTTAAGGGTATTCAAATTATTTTCTTGCATAATATTACAGTCTTGGAAGGTCAAGAATAACCTCCCTTATGCTTTTTAACAAGGATTTTTTATCTTTTATTTTCTCTCTCTCGATGGCTTCGTTTAAATCCTCTTCGCAATCTGAAATTTCTTCTTCTGGAAATGCAGTATCAAAGTTTTCAATAACAGTTAAGGCTTCTAAAGCTACCATATAATCCCCTTTTATTGCCTTTTTTACAAAGAGCTTTAAATAAGCAGATCCGTCGATGGCAGATTGCCAAAAGGCAGCAATTAAGAAACTATCGTAAAAAGGCATTCTATTGCCGGCTAATTTTTCAGCAAGTATGTCTGCACTTCCTTGTTCTTTTAAATCAAATAAAAATTCTATAATTGCAGCTTCAACTGCTGGGGCATCGGTTTCGTTTAAAACATCTAAAAGCACTCTAAATGTTTTGGTATTTCCATGAACTCTATTTTTCTTGATGGCAGCCAAAACAGTGGTTTCACTGGCTGATTGCAAGTCTTTGATGATACTTTGAACTTCTTTAGAGTCTTCCATTATTTCACAAATTATGATACAAGTTTAAGGTAAATTGAGGGGGCAAAAATAATCTTATAAAGATAAAAATTGTTTTTTAATTAACGTTTTTACAAAAAATAAAATCCTTTTAAAGAGATTGAAGTTTAGCTTAAGTTATACGACGATGTTTACGATTTTATTAGGAACGACAATTACTTTTTTTGGAGTTTTTCCTTCCAGCCATTTTTGTGTATTATCATTGGATAAAACAATCTTTTCAATTTCATTCCTACTCATATCCGCAGGAAGTTCGAGAGTAAACCTAACTTTTCCATTAAATGAAATAGGGTACTTATGCGAACTTTCTATAAGATATTTTTCTTCAAAAGCTGGAAATTGAGTGGTATTAATACTTTCTTTATGGCCCAGCTTTTCCCATAGTTCCTCTGCAATATGAGGAGCATAAGGGGAAATTAAAATACAAAGAGGTTCTAGGATTTCTCTTTTATTGCATTTTAAATCCGTCAATTCATTGGTAGCAATCATAAAAGCGGAAACAACGGTGTTAAAAGAGAAACGTTCTATGTCTTCAGCTGTCTTTTTAATACAGTGGTGAAGGGTTTTAAGTTCTTCTGCTGTTGCTTTTTCTTCACTTATCTCCAAATCGTTTTTGGAATTGTGGTAAAGTCTCCAAAACTTTCGCAAAAATCGATGTACACCTTCAATGCTGCTGGTGTCCCAGGGTTTGGATTGCTCAAGTGGTCCTAAAAACATTTCAAATAAACGCAAGGTGTCGGCTCCATATTCAGCAATAATATCATCTGGGTTGACGACATTTCCATACCGTTTGCTCATTTTTTGTCCATCTGCTGCTAAAATCATTCCTTGGTTGATTAGCTTTTTAAAAGGCTCATCAACTTTTAAGAATCCTCTATCGTATAAAAACTTAGTCCAAAACCTTGAATATAAAAGATGTCCAGTAGCGTGTTCAGCCCCTCCAAAATAAACATCTACATTTTTCCAATACGTTAGGCTAGCTTCATCGGCAAAGCCATTGTCTCTGTTTTCATCCATGTATCTAAACAAATACCACGAGCTCCCAGCCCAGCCGGGCATGGTGCTAGTTTCAATAGGATATCCTTGATAGGTCCAATCTTTTGCCCGAGCTAATGGGGGTTGTCCATCTTCTGTAGGTAAATATTTGTCTACTTCAGGAAGTTTTAAAGGCAATTCTTCAAAAGGCATAGCTTTGGCAATTCCATTTTGAAAATAAATAGGAACGGGCTCTCCCCAATACCTTTGCCTGCTAAAAACAGCATCGCGAATTCGGTAATTAATTTTCCATTTTCCTATTCCTTTCTCTTCAATAGCATTGTTAGCCTTAGCAATCGCCTCTTTTACAGTTAAGCCATTGAGGAAGTCAGAATTGATTAGCCGTCCATCTTGGCTTTCCTTAGCCCCTTTTTGGACATTATGCCCTTCAAGAATCGGAAGAATGGGAAGCTGAAAGTACTTAGCAAATTTATAATCTCTATTATCACCACTAGGGACAGCCATTACAGCCCCTGTTCCATATCCAATTAATACATAATCACCGATCCAAATCGGAATTTTCTTACCATTAAAAGGATGAAGTGCATAAGCGCCGGTGAATTCACCAGATATTTTATCCAGTTCACTCATTCTTTCTCGTTCAGAACGAGCTGCGGCATGTTTTTTATAAGCTTCCACTTTCTCTTTTTGGGAAGCAGTGGTTATTTCATTTACCAAAGGATGTTCTGGAGCAAGTACCATAAAAGAAACCCCAAATATTGTGTCAGGGCGGGTTGTAAATACCTCGATTTTAGAATCTTTCCCGTCAATAGAAAAATAAAGACTTGCACCTCTAGATTTTCCAATCCAATTGCGCTGGATTTCTTTTATATTATCCGACCAATCTAAGTGATTTAATCCCTCCAACAAACGATCGGCATAAGCTGTAATTCTCATACTCCATTGACGCATTTTCTTTTGCTCAACAGGATGCCCACCACGTTCTGATTTTCCATCTTTAATCTCATCATTTGCTAAAACTGTTCCTAGTGCAGGGCACCAGTTAACATAGGAATCCGCTAAAAAAGCTAGTCGATAATCCATAAGAATATCAGCTTGTTCCTTTTCATTTTTACGCTTCCATTCCTCAGCTGTGAATTGATGATCCTCATCGGTATAAGCCTGTAATTCTGAAGTTCCTTTAGTTTCAAAATGTTGGATTAAGGTGGTGATGCTTTCCGCTTTATCAGTATTTTGGTTGTACCAAGAATCAAATAAATGTAAGAAAATCCATTGGGTCCAGCGGTAGTATTCCGGATTACTTGTTCTTACCTCTCTATCCCAATCGTAAGCAAAGCCGATTTTATCCAGCTGTTTTCTATAAGTGGCAATGTTTTCTTCAGTAGTAACTCTTGGGTGCTGCCCAGTTTGAATCGCATATTGCTCTGCAGGTAATCCAAAAGAATCATAACCCATGGGATGTAGCACATTAAAACCACGAATTTTTTGATAACGAGCATAAATATCTGAAGCAATATAACCCAATGGATGCCCTACATGCAAACCCGCACCAGAAGGGTAGGGGAACATATCTAAAATATAACATTTAGGGAGTTTACTGTTGTTTGATGTTTTAAAAGTTTTGTTTTCAGCCCAATACTTTTGCCACTTTTGCTCTATCTCTTTAAAATTATAGTCCATTGGAATTATTTTGAGTTTGCAAAATTAAGAATTGTTTCACTTAGCCCCCAAAATCTAAAGTGGTTTTGGAACATTTAAGATTTTTAGTTTGGATAAAAGATTTTAATTTTTATTAGGAGTAATAAAAAATATCCTTGTATTGTTTCAATTTTAACTGGGGCTCCAGAACCCTTTACACTTAGCTTTAAAGAAGAGTAAACTCCTGATTTGTGTTTTGAATCAATTTCAAAATCACATCACCACCTGTTTTGTTGGTAGAGCTTGTAGTAAAAATAAGAGGCAATTCCTCCCAGATTTTTAGCATTTCCTCTTTATAAATTGCTAGGTTTTTATTTAAAATGTTGATGTTGATTTTATCGGTTTTTGTGAAAACCATAACAAAAGGAAGACCATTTCTGCCCATCCATTCCATAAAATCTAGATCTATTTTTTGAGGTTCATGCCTAGCGTCTAGTAATACAAAGGTGTATAATAGGTTGCTTCTGCTCTTTAAGTATTTAAAAACAAAAGTATCCCATTCCCTTCTTAACTTTTTTGAAGATTTAGCATAACCGTATCCTGGCAAGTCCACTAAATACCATTCCTCATTAATTAAAAAGTGGTTGATGAGTTGTGTTTTTCCAGGGGTAGAAGAGGTTTTGGCTAATTTTTTGTTGTTGCACAAATAGTTGATTAAGCTGGATTTACCAACATTTGAGCGACCTATAAAAGCATATTCAGCTTTGTTGGGTTCAGGGCATTTTTTGAGGTCTGTATTGCTAATTACAAAAACGGCACTTTTAATTTTCATGGGCATATACCTTCAGTTTGCTGCAAATTGTTTAGTAGCAAAGAAATTAATTCAAGCTGAAAAATGTACTAAAAAAAACGATTTTATTAAAGCACCTTTTTAGAAAGCCATTTGTCCAAAATTTCATTAAATTCCTTTGGATGTTCCATCATGGCAGCATGTCCACATTTGTCAATCCAATGCAATTCAGAATCAGATAAGTTTTCGTGAAATTCTTCAGCAACATGAGGAGGTGTAATCTCATCATTTTTGCCCCAAATAAGCAAGGTTGGCATTTTAAAATTGTGCAATTCCTTCGCCATATTATGTCGAATAGCAGATTTGGCCATGGCCAATATCCGTATTAATTTACTTCTATCGTTGACAATTTTAAAAACCTCATCCACTAATTCGTCCGTCGCAACCTCTGGATCGTAAAAAGTTATTTGAATTTTTTTGCGTAGATACTCTTTGTCTTCCCTTCTAGGAAAAGAACCCCCAAAAGCATTCTCGTATAAACCAGAACTTCCGGTTAAAACCATAGAGTGTATTTTTTCAGGAATACTTAGTCCTGTAACTAAAGCTACATGCCCGCCTAAAGAATTCCCCAATAAAGTGATGTTCTCTAGCTTTTTAAATTTTATAAACTCCTTAATGTATTGAGACATACCACCAACCGAGGTTTTTGTTAATGGATAAGAGTAGAGTGGCATGATAGGGACAATTACTCTATAGTTTTTAGAAAACTCTGTAATTACTTCTGCAAAATTGCTCATAGCGCCAAATAAGCCATGTAATACAAGTATGGTATGCCCTTCCCCTTTTTCTAAATATTCAAATTTGTCCTCTTTTTTTATATGTTCTTCCTCGTTCATAAACTAAAATATATAAGTCAAATATAGTAATTTCGGATATGCATAAAATCAGAAATCCAATTAGTTTTTAACCAATCGAATTTTTTGTAAAATTAATCCAGTAACATCTTGCAAAATTAGGATAAAAAAATAGCCCAGAGCCAAAAAAATAGGCTCGATATTTTTTTACTTTTTGCTTATACGAGCTTCATTTTAAACTAAATCATCCTTTTTTTTTGCTTAATCGAGCTTTTGTTTTTAACAAAGACCCTTTAGTTCGAGGATTATAAGGTTTTCTACCACTTCTTGGTTGTTGCTTATAACGCCTTATTTTCAATGGGTTAGAGAGTTTTTGATTATTTTATTTTAAGAAGTTATCAACAAAGTGGTAAAAAGTGGTAGAATGTGGTAAAATAATTGATAATTTTACTTCATTAAAGATAAAAGTGCCACTAGGGGGATTCTTATGACAAATTTCATTGGAGAATATGATTGCAAGCTTGATGCTAAAGGGCGTTTGATGATGCCCTCAGGTCTGCGTAAGCAATTGTCTCCGGAGGCAAATGAGTCTTTTGTTGTAAATCGTGGTTTTGAAAAATGTTTGGTTCTTTATCCTAAAAATGATTGGGATAGGATTTCAGCTGAGGTAAATCAATTGAATCAGTATGTAAAAAAGAACCGGGATTTTATTCGTTATTTCTATCGTGGTGCAACAGAATTGTCTTTGGATGGGACGGGTAGAATACTTCTTCCAAAGCGTTTGCAGGAGTATGGCAAATTAGAAAAGGAGCTTGTTCTCTTTGCTTATTCTGATCGAATTGAAATTTGGAATAAAGAGCTATACGATGGATTGTTGAGTGATGAGCCAGAGGATTTTGCAAATCTAGCTGAAGAGGTTATGGGAAATTCGAATCATCTTAAAATTGGAGGCGATGAAGATGGTTTATCATAAGCCGGCTTTATTAGATGCTTGCATTGAAGGGCTTTCAATTCAACCCTCTGGAATTTATGTTGACGTGACTTTTGGAAGTGGAGGTCACAGTTCAAAAATTCTTGAATCGTTAGGCGCTGAAGGAAAATTGTTTGCTTTTGACCAAGATTCAGATGCGAAAAGAAATGTGTTGAAGGATGAGCGTTTTGTTTTT
Source organism: uncultured Flavobacteriales bacterium (assembly GCA_964552035.1). GTDB lineage: Bacteria > Bacteroidota > Bacteroidia > Flavobacteriales_E > Vicingaceae > CAZKFN01. The sequence continues at coordinate 34,974 of CAZKFN010000009.1, read as the reverse complement.
ATACCTCAAAATTTTCAATTCCTGAAAAATTATTTACGCTATCACAATTCTATTCCTGTCGATGGGATATTAGCGGATTTAGGAGTTTCTTTTCATCAATTTGATGAGGCTGCTCGAGGTTTTTCCTTTCGATTTGATGCAGAACTGGATATGAGAATGAATCAAACAGGGGAGTTGACAGCTGAAAAAGTGCTGAATACCTATGAGCAACGAGATTTGCATAGAATTTTAAGGGATTATGGTGAGTTAAAATCGGCCTATAAATTGGCTCATGCGGTAGTTAGTTATAGAGCAAATAATCCATTAAAAACCATAGTTGATTTAAAAACAGCGGTAGCTGATTTTGTTCCCTCTAAAAAAGAACATCAGTTCTATGCTCAATTGTTTCAGGCTATTAGAATAGAGGTAAATGACGAACTGGAGGTGTTGAGAAAAATGTTGGAGCAGGCTGTAGAAGTTTTAAAAGTTGGAGGAAGATTGGCGGTAATAACTTATCACTCTTTAGAAGATAGACTGGTCAAAAACTTTTTTCGTACTGGAAATTTTGAAGGAAAGCAGGAAAAAGATTTTTATGGGAAATTGATTCGCCCCATTGAGCCTGTAAATAGAAAGCCCATTGTGCCTACTCAAGAGGAAATAGAAAGCAATAATAGAGCAAGAAGTGCAAAACTTAGAATAGGAGAAAAAGCAGCATGAATAAAATGATAGAAGACATAGAAGATGTGCAAGAAGAGCATGAGGGTAAGAAACCTAGCGCTACGGTTAAAAGCGTTAAAGAAATCTTATCTGGGAGTTTTTTGTCTCGTGAAAAAGCTTTAGAGGTACTGCCTTTCTTGTTTTTTGTTACTTTTTTGGGAATTTGTTATATCGCCAATGGTTATCAAGCAGAAAAATTAGTGCGAAAGCTATACAAAACCAACAATGAGGTAAAAGAGCTGCGCTCAGAATATATCACGACGAAGTCTGATTTAATGTATATCAGTAAACAGTCACAAGTTGCAAAAGCAACTGAAATATTAGGTCTGAAAGAATTGGTTAGACCACCAAAGAAAATCATAATCACTAAAGAAGAGAAAAAGGCATTGATTCATGAGTGAAATAAAAAATGACATAGCGTGGAGGGTGTACCTATTGTACTTTGTTATTTGCCTTTTTGGTGTAGCCATCATTGGGAAGGCTGCTTATATTCAGTTTTTTGAGGGTAGCGAATGGGAGGAAAAAAGACAGAGTTTAACTTTAATGGAAAAGAGTATTGATGCTGTTCGTGGAAATATTTATGCTGCGGATGGAAGTTTACTTGCTACTTCAATTCCCATTTATGAAGTGAGATTTGATCCAAACACTGAGTCCATTACCAATGCACTATTTGACCAAAAGATTGACTCTTTGGCTATGCTTTTAAGTGATTTATTTAAAGATAGAACTAAAGAATCTTATAAGCAAGGTTTAATTAATGCTAGGAAAGAGGGGAAGCGTTATTATTTAATTAAAAAAGATGTTCGCTACACGGATTTACAAACTTTAAAGCAATTTCCAATTTTTAGAGGGGGGCGTTATCGTGGTGGTTTAATTATTCATCAAAACAGTAAAAGAGAGTTGCCTTTTAAGTTGCTGGCAGCAAGAACTATAGGTTATGAGGGGGAGGATGTTTCTGTGGGATTGGAAGGAGCTTATTCTTCTGTTTTATCGGGTATAAATGGGCAGCGTTTGATGCAAAAGATTGCCGGTGGAATATGGATGCCTGTAGGAGATGAAAATGAAATTAGTCCTGAAAATGGCAAAGACATTCATTCTACCATTGATGTAAATATTCAAGATGTGGCAGAAAGTGCTTTAATGCGACAGTTGGAGTTGCATAAAGCGGATCATGGTACAGTGGTTTTAATGGAGGTGCAAACAGGTGCCATTCGAGCAATGGCCAACTTAAAAAGATCGGTATCGGGAAATTATTATGAGGGATATAATTATGCTATTGGTGAAAGCACTGAACCTGGTTCTACATTCAAGCTACCAGTATTGATAAGTGCCTTAGAGGATGGTTTTGTAGATATGGATGATATTATTGATTGTGGTACAGGTGCGAAGCAATATTACGATCAATTAATGTACGACACAGAAAAAGGAGGACTGGGAAAAATTACAGTTCAAAGGGTTTTGGAAGTATCTTCTAATATTGGAATGGCAGAAATTATTACAAAAGCATACGGTCAAAATCCGCAGCGATTTATCGATAATCTGGATGCTATGAATCTTAGAGCTCCCCTTGGAGTTGAAATTAGTGGAGAAGGGAAGCCCTACATTAAAAATACAAATTCCGATGGTTGGTCTGGTATTTCACTGGCATGGATGTCTCACGGTTATGAGGTACAACAAACTCCATTGCAAATTCTTGCATTTTATAATGCTGTTGCAAATGATGGTGTTATGGTAAAACCAAAATTTGTTGAGAAAATAACGCAAGGGGGGAAAATAGTACAAGAAGTTCAAACCGAAATCCTCAATCCTAAAATCTGCTCTCAAGAAACCATCGATAAGGTTAAAACTGCCTTGGAAGGAGTTGTAGAAAATGGGACGGCAAGAAACTTGAGGAATGCAGATTATAAAATTGCAGGTAAGACAGGGACTGCACAAATAGCCAATAAGAATTACGGTTATAGTTATAACTCTAAAGTGAGTCACCAAGCATCTTTTGTAGGCTATTTTCCTGCAGATAATCCACAATACAGTTGTATAGTAGTAGTAAATGCGCCATCAGCTGATGTGTATTATGGAAACTTGGTTGCTGGCCCTATTTTCAAAGAAGTAGCGGATAAGGTTTATGCCAACAGCTTAAATATGCATAAGGAATTTGAAAGTACTCCTTATTATGCGCAGTCTGCAATTCCTTATTCCAAACATGGTAAAAGTAGCACTGCACAACAAGTGTTTTCGCTATTGGATATTAATATAAATGTAATAGATAGGGATGCTGAATGGATAACTACACATACTAAAGATAGTGTGGTAGATTTAAAACCTTTGGCAATAACGGAAAACTTAGTGCCCAATGTGGTGGGAATGGGCTTAAGGGATGCGATTTATCTCTTAGAAAATAATGGGCTTTTTGTAAAAATAAAGGGAAGAGGAATGGTGAAATATCAATCTTTAGCTCCCGGCACAAGAATTAATAAAGGTCAAAAAATAGAAATAGAACTCTCGTAAAATGCAATTAGAAGAATTATTATATAAAGTTTCAGTTGTAGAGCTTATAGGAGACAATAAGGTAGAGGTGAAAGCTATTGCTTTTGATTCTAAAAAGGTGAAACAACAGACTTGTTTTTTTGCTCAAAAGGGAACCAAGGTAGATGGTCATCGCTTTATTGATCAAGCTATAAATGCTGGTGCTAATGTAATAGTTTGCGAAGAAATTCCAAGTGAGCTTAAAGAAGATTGCACTTATGTTAGAGTTGATAATTCATCGGAAGCATTGGGGAAGTGTGCTTCAAATTTTTACAAACGACCTTCTCAAAGGATTAAGCTCGTAGGGGTTACAGGGACCAATGGAAAGACAACGATAGCCAGTTTGTTGTATCAGCTGTTTAAAACCTTAGGTTATAAGGTAGGGTTGATTTCAACAGTTATCTATAAAGTAGGAGATGAAGATTTTGTTGCTTCACATACTACCCCAGATGCTATTCAACTTAATCAACTTTTAGATAAGATGGTAGAAAGGGGTTGTGAGTATTGCTTTATGGAGGTTAGCTCGCATGCTGTAGTACAAAATCGTATTGCGGGGCTTCATTTCGCTGGAGGTGTTTTCACCAACATTACTCATGAGCACCTCGATTTTCATAAGACCTTTAAAGAATACATAGAAGCTAAAAGAAGCTTTTTTAATCAATTACCCACTACGGCTTTTGCATTGTCGAATAAAGACGATAAAAATGGGGAAGTAATGCTACAAGAAACCAAAGCACAACGCCACTATTATGCTTTAAAAACTTTAGCAGAGTTTAAAGCTAAGTTGATAGACGATAGTTTTGAAGGCCTTAATCTAAAGTTGGATGGAGAGGAATTATGGAGTCCCTTAATTGGACTTTTTAATGCCTATAACCTGACTTCAGTTTATGCCACAGCTCGTTTACTGGGCATGGACAAAGTAGAAGTTTTAACTGCTTTAAGTACGCTTTCAGCAGTTGATGGAAGATTTCAGCGAATCAATATTAATAAAATTACGGGTATTGTGGATTATGCACATAGTCCAGATGCTTTAGAGAATGTATTAAAGACGATAAGAAATATTGGTGTGCGAGCTGCAAAACTAATTACAGTAGTTGGTTGCGGAGGAGATAGAGATCGGGAGAAGCGCCCAGTGATGGCAAAAATAGCAGCCCTGTATAGCGATAGAGTAATTCTAACATCAGATAATCCAAGGACAGAAGACCCGTCGGAAATTATAGAAGAAATGAAACCCGGATTAGATCGAGCTGGAATAAGAAAAACACTTGCTATTGTTGATCGAAAGGAGGCCATAAGAACTGCTTGCAGCTTGGCTGAAGTTGAAGATATTATCCTTGTTGCAGGGAAAGGACACGAAACGTATCAAGAAATTAATGGAGTTCGAAATCATTTTGATGATATGGAAGTCTTAGTTGAAGCTTTAAATGAACTAAACCCCACAAAAGTCTAGCTATGTTATATCACTTATTTGAATATTTAAATGAATTAGGTCTTCCAGGTGCGGGAGTTTTCAAGTACATCACTTTTCGTACTGCTGCATCCGTAATAGTCTCCCTGCTAATTTCTATGGTTTTTGGAAAGAAAATTATCGACCTGCTTAGAAGAAAACAGGTGGGTGAAACGGTTAGAGATTTGGGATTAGCGGGTGAAGATTCAAAACAAGGAACACCTACTATGGGAGGATTAATTATTCTAGCTTCCATTTTGATTCCTACTTTACTTTTTGCAAAACTGAATAACATCTATATTCTATTGATGATTGTATCTACTGTTTTACTTGGTTTAATTGGCTTTATCGATGATTACATTAAGGTTTTTAAAAAAAATAAGGAAGGGTTAGCAGGAAAATTTAAAATTATAGGTCAAGTGATGGTGGGTTTGTTGGTTGGAGCAGTACTGTATTTTAACGATAAAATTGTTGCCAGCCATAAAGTGTATAATGCTGGGGGTGGTTTTAGTTGGGTAGAGACAAAAGAGATGATAACGACAATTCCGTTTATTAAAAACAATGAATTTGATTACAGTTGGTTGCTGAGTTGGATTAGTGAAAGTGCTGTTGAATATACTTGGTTGCTTTATATTCCAATAGTAGTATTTATTATTACTGCCGTTTCTAATGGAGCTAATATAACGGATGGATTGGACGGATTAGCTACTGGAACTTCTGCAATAATAGGGGTAACCTTAGCCATTTTTGCTTATGTATCGGGTAATACCATATTCGCTGACTATCTTAATATAATGTACATCCCAGAATCGGGTGAATTGGTAGTTTTTATTGGGGCATTTATTGGAGCTTGTGTCGGGTTTTTATGGTACAATTCCTATCCCGCACAAGTATTTATGGGAGATACAGGAAGTTTAGCTCTTGGTGGAATTATAGCAGTTTTTGCTTTGGCTATCAAGAAAGAATTAATCATTCCTCTGCTCTGTGGAGTGTTTTTAATTGAAAATTTATCGGTGATGATTCAGGTGGGGTATTTTAAATATACCAAGAAACGTACAGGTGAAGGGAAGAGGGTGTTTTTGATGGCACCCTTGCATCATCACTTTCAAAAGAAGGGATATCACGAATCTAAAATTGTGTCAAGGTTCTGGATAGTAGGCGTAATGGTCGCTATACTTTCTATTGTAACTCTTAAGTTGAGGTAACAAAGATTAAGGAAGAAAGGTTGAAAAATAAAGTTAAAATAAATGAATAAAAAAGCTGACATAGGCATATTAGGTGGAGGAGAAAGTGGAGTGGGAGCTGCCTTATTAGCAAAACGTAAAGGTCTTGTACCCTTTGTTTCAGATTTTGGAAAGCTGAAGCAGAAGTACAAGGAAGTTCTTATAAAAGAAGGAATTGAATGGGAAGAAGGACAACATAGTTTGCAGCGTTTATCTGCTGCAAAAATGATTGTAAAAAGTCCAGGAATAGCCGATGAGGTTAGCATAGTTCAGCAATTGAAAAAAAACGCAGAAATTATTTCTGAAGTAGAATTTGCCTACCGTTATTGTACCGCAAAAATAATTGCCATAACGGGAAGCAATGGGAAAACAACTACGGCCAATTTAACCTACCACATTTTAAAAAAAGCCGGACTTCATGTGGGATTAGCTGGAAATGTAGGTAGAAGTATTGCTAAGGTTGTAGCTACTGAAGATTACGATTATATCGTTTTAGAGTTGAGTAGTTTCCAATTGGATAACATCCGTGATTTTAGAGCAAATATCAATATTCTACTCAACATCACTCCCGATCATTTAGATCGCTATGGAAATAGTTTTGAAAACTATGTGGCTGCAAAGATGAGATTGATAGAAAATACTACGGAAGAAGACTTCTTTATCTATTGTAAAGATGACCGAATCATAGAAAATGAATTAAAAACACACAGCATTAAAGCTAAAAAAATTCCATTCTCATTAATAGAGCCTTCTGAAGAGGGAGCATATATAAAAAATGAAGATTTAATAATAAATATAAACCATAAACAACTACATATGTCAATACATGATTTAGCCCTACAAGGGAAACATAATTTATATAATTCAATGGCTTCTGGGATTGCTTCTAGAGTTTTAGACTTGAGAAAAGAAGTAATTAGAGAAAGCCTTTCGGATTTTAAGAATATTGAGCATCGCTTAGAACATGTTGCTACCATTCACGGTATTGAGTTTATCAACGACTCAAAAGCAACGAATATTAATTCCACTTGGTATGCTCTAGAGAGTATGAACCAAAATGTTATTTGGATTGTAGGAGGGGTAGATAAAGGGAATGACTACGATGAGCTAAGAGATTTGGTAAAGGATAAAGTAAAAGCTGTCGTTTGCTTAGGAAAGAATAATCAGAAAATAATCGATGCTTTTAAAGAGGATGTTTCAACCATTATAGAAGCATTTTCAGCTGAAGAGGCTGTAAGGCATGCATACTCTATAGGTAGGCAAGGGGATGTGGTGTTGCTTTCTCCAGCTTGTGCAAGTTTTGATCTTTTTGAGGATTATGAAGATAGAGGACAACAATTTAAAAAAGCGGTAAGAGCGCTATAAAAATGAAGTTGATTGATAAATATATTCGTGGTGATCGTGTGATTTGGGTAGTCGCAATGCTTCTGGCTATTGTATCTATTTTAGTTGTTTATAGTTCCATAGTGACTTTAGCATATCGATATCAAGATGGAAACACGGAATACTATCTTTTCAAACACTCTATTATTGTATTGATAGGTTTCATCTTTATGTATGCTGCACATAAGTTGAATTATCGTTATTACTCAAGGATGTCGCAAATTTTCCTCATTATTGCCATCCCTTTGTTGTTGTTTACCTTAATTACTGGGGAAAGTATTAATAATGCTAGCCGCTGGTTAGTTATTCCCGTTATTAATCAATCTTTTCAAACTTCAGATTTAGCGAAACTGGCTTTAATTATATTTTTAGCTAGGGTGTTATCTAAAAAGCAAGATCATATCAAGGATTTTAAAGGGGCTTTTGTTCCAATTATGATTCCAGTGTTAGTTATTTGTGCTTTGATATTACCGGCAAACTTTTCCACTGCGGCCATGCTTTTTACTACTTCTATAGCAATTATGTTTGTTGGAAGAGTTAATCTAAGTTATATTGTTTCTCTAATTTTAATAGGAGCAATAGGTGTAGGAATCTT